>CALAYR010000063.1 GCA_937894805.1 uncultured Acidimicrobiaceae bacterium
CGGCCTGGGCCCCCACCATGAGTCCACCGCCGCCAAGACCTTGAATGGCTCGGAAGATGATGAGCGCAATCATCGAATTCGCGATGCCGCAGAGAATCGATCCCACGAGGAAGAAGACGATGGAGGCTTGGTACAGATTCTTCCGGCCGTACAGGTCTCCGAGCTTGCCCCACAATGGTGTCGAGACGGTGGAGGCGAGAAGGTAGGCCACGACCACCCAACTCAAGTGATTGGCACCTTGTAGTTCCCCAACAATTGTGGGTAGTGCCGTTGAGACAATCGTGCCGTCGAGCGCCGAGAGAAACATACCGAGCATCAAGGCACCGAAGATGGTGTAGAGCTCTCGCTTGCTTAACTCTTGGGGGCTGGTTTTAGTCACGGATATCCCATCGGTACGCAGCAGCCGTCGGTACAAGCAGCATGTAGAACGCCGTGTCACCCTAGTCACCAAGAATTAGGCTTTCGTCATTACTAGATCCGTCCGAACTCAGCCGACCCTCCTCACTCGGGTGCTGCACGCCGAAACGGCGGGTGGCGCCACACTCCTCACCGGACTTCTGGCAGCGCTCACGTGGGCCAATATCAATCCCGACTCCTATCAGCGCCTCTTGAATTGGTCGCTACCCGAGTTCATGCATCACTGGGAGATTGGCACCACCCACTCCCTCGTCGTCAACGGGCTCATGACGCTCTTCTTCTTCGCGATTGGCATCGAACTCAGCCACGAAATCAGAGTCGGCCAGTTGCGTGACACCCGAAAGGCCGTTGCGCCAATCTTGTCGGCGCTGGGCGGCATGCTCGGAACCGTTCTTGTCATTAGCGTCCTGGGCTGGCTCTTCCACAATGCTCCAGCACGATCATCGTGGGGCGTGCCCATGGCGACTGACGTCGCCTTTGCGCTTGGCGTACTCGCGCTCGCCGGCCCACGCATCCCGCGTGAGTTACGGATTTTTCTGTTGACCCTGGCCGTAGCCGACGACATTTTTTCAGTCATCGCGTTGGCGTTGACTGGGCCTCATGCTCCCAATGCGGGCTGGACCATGACTGCCATTGTGACAGGACTTGTCGTCGCGAAGTTTGCTCGCTTCATTCCCACAGTCCTCTGGGTCGTCGCACTCATTATCGAATGGCTGCTCTTCACCAAGGCTGGGGTCGAGCCGTCGCTCGCCGGAGTGGTTATTGGCCTCGCCGTCCCATTTCATGGCGAGCGGAGCGTCGGTCATCGCCTCGAGATGCCGGTCATGCTCGCTTCGACGTGGCTGGCTCTCCCCCTCTTTGCCTTTGTGGCAACCGGTGTGACGTGGAGCGCCATTGAGTGGAACACCAAGGGCTGGCAGTTCGGCCTCTTCCTCATCCTCGCGCGCGGCGTGGGCAAAGTGGTGGGGATCGTGGGTGTCGTGATCCTGACGAGGCGTGCGGGAGTTGGCCCGGATCCGTTATTGACGAATTCAATGTTCGTAGGCCTGGCGCTGCTGTGCGCCGTGGGCTTCACCGTGCCTCTGCTCTTTGCCAGCAACGTTCTTGGCGTACCGTCATCGCTCTACCTCATGGCCACCCTGAGCCTTTTGGTGGCGTCATTGATCTGCGCGATTGTGGGCGTACTCATCCTTCGCCGTAGTACCGCGCGAGTCGTGGCAGAGTAGAGGAACTAAAGGAGCACCGATGAAGACACGTTTGACGGAAATACTCAAGATTGAACACCCCATCATGTTGGCCGGCATGGGTGGCGTTTCCTACTCCGCCCTCTCCGCCGCGGTCTCTAACGCCGGTGGCTACGGGTGCCTCGGTGCCAGCACTATGAGCTCTGAAGTTCTAGCCGACGAGATCGCTCGCACCAAGGCGGCGACCGACAAGCCGTTCGGCGTTGACCTGCTCACCGCCTTCCCCGACTCGCTCGTTAAGAACGTAGAGCTCCTCATTGAAGGTGGCGCCACGACGTTCGTGGCCGGACTCGGCGTTCCAACGCACGTCGTGGACCTCTGCCACCAAAACAATGTTCTCGTCGTTTCCATGTGCGGCAAGGTCGAACACGCCAAGCGCGCCGTGGACGCCGGCTGCGACATTGTCGTAGCCCAGGGCACCGAAGCTGGTGGTCACACCGGCACCGTTGCGACCTTTCCGCTCGTTCCCATGATCGTTGATGCCGTGGGCCAGGATGTGCCCGTTGTGGCCGCTGGTGGCATCTTCGATGGCCGCGGTCTCGCCGCCGCTCTGGCCCTCGGCGCCGACGGCGTCTGGATTGGTACGCGCTTTATCGCGACGCTGGAAGCGCGCGTCCTGCCTGGTTTCCGGGAAGGCATCATCGCCTCTCGCGAAGACGGCACGATTATCTCCAAGGGTTTCAGTGGCAAGACCATGCGCGTCTTAAAGAACGATCAAACGGCCGAGTACGAACAGAACCCTTCGCTCATTCAGCCCTTCCCCCAGCAGCTGATGACCAGCCTGTCTAACGGCACCTTCCACCTCGGTGGTGACGAGACGACGACGGGAGTCGATCCCGCTCGTGAGGGCTACCCCGCCGGTCAGGCCTCGGGTGCAATTAACTCGGTTGTTTCGGCCGGTTCCATCGTGGCTTCCATGATGGTCGAGGCCGAAGCGGCCATCGCCCGTATGGCCCAGCTGTAGTTAGAGCAGCCCTACGGGGCAGCTCACGCCAGTGCCACCAATGCCGCAGTAGCCATTGGGGTTCGCGGTGAGGTACTGCTGGTGATACTCCTCGGCAAAGTAGAACGTGTCCGCCGGTGCGACCTCAGTCGTGATCTCGCCAAATCGTGAGGCCGAGAGACGAACCTGGTAGTCCGCGAGCACTGCACGGGCCTCACGCTCCTGGTCGGCGCCGACAAAATAGATCGCGCTGCGGTACTGCGTCCCCACATCGCCACCTTGACGAAAGCCCTGGGTGGGATCGTGGTTCTCAAAGAAGATTGCGAGCAACTGACGGAAACTAACGATCGCGGGATCAAAGGCCACCATGACGACCTCGGTGTGGTTCGTCAAACCCGAGCAGACTTCCTGATACGTCGGATTCGGCGTCTGGCCGCCCTGGTAGCCCGAAGCGGTGACGTAAACGCCCGGCGTTTCGTAGAACTTACGCTCGGCACCCCAAAAACAGCCCATGCCGAAGTAGACCAGCTCGATGGCGGCGGGATAGGGGCCGTGCATGGAGACACCCAGCGTGAGATGGTTACGGTCAAGATAAATTGCCTCGTCGCGACCGGGCAACGCTTTACTGGGATCGATAATGGCAGCACGAAAACGCATAGGCGCAGATTAGGGGCGTCGGGCGCTTCGGACGGCAACAAGTAGCGCCAGTACCGCGGGGAAAATCAGCGTGGCAATCGCAATGCGGTTCGACGTTGCGTGGTTGTGGTCCAAAATCACCATGGCCGAGGTGGCGAGCGCCATGCCAATAGCACTGCCGGCCGCCCGAGCGAGGTTGAGCGTGCCGGAAGCCAGCCCCCGGTCTTCGAGGTGCACGCCCTCCATGACGAGGGAGTTGTTGGTCGTGTTGGCCGCACCTATAGCGAGGCCAATCAGTACGAGCAGGCCGGCGACAATCTTCCCGTTAGGGGCGACCGAAATCCCCACGAGTGACAGAGCAATCGTGGCCATTGCTATCTGCTGCACGAGACCGGAGGAGAGTCGGCGGCGAATACGACCACTGAGGGGGGCCATCAGGGCTAGGCCAATGGGAATGGCCATGGTGGCCTCACTGGCGTGCACGATCGAGGCTCCGAAATCCTTCTTCACAAAGAAGGGAACGGTCACCAGCAACCCAAAGAAGGAGATGTACGTCAGTACGAGCAGGGCGATTGAGAACCGTACTTCAATCATGCGAAACAGCCGTGGCAAGAAGATCGGCGCCTTGGCCCGTCGCTCCACCGGGAAGAGGGCCATCGTGGCACTAATGCCAATCGCGATGAAGCCCAGCGTCGGTCCGTCCCAACCAATCTTGGCGGCCAGGGTCATGCCTCCGAGAATTCCGGCGGCGGCCGTTGCTAACACAATGGAGCCCAGCACGTCGAGCGGCGCCTTTGGAGCCACGACTCGTGTGCGAGGCAAGAAGAGCACCGAGGCCACGAGGGCGGCAAAGGCGATTGGCGCACTGATAAGAAAAATGAAACGCCACGGAATGTGACCGATCAGAAGTCCCCCGACGAAGGGCCCAATGGCTAGCCCGATGGCCTGCGATACCGCCTGAATACCGAGCGCCGTAGTCCTTTGGTGTTCCTTCACCGAAGCGGTAATGAGGGCGACGGAATTCGCCTGCACCATCGCAATCCCGAGCGCACTCACCGAGCGGGCAATCAGCAGAATTACGAAGTGGTGGGCCGAGAGCGTCGCCGCCACGGCACCCACCAGAAAGATGATGAAGCCGTCGACGTAGACCCGCTTGCGACCAAGGGTGTCAGCGCGACGGCCAAAGAGCAACAGGGTTGCCACCATCACCACGAATGGAGCGAGACCAATCCAGACCACTTCCGACAGCGGTCGCTCCAACTTTTCGACCAGCGTCGGATAGGCCACCGTGATGACGCCATTATCAATCTGACTCATCACAGCTCCGAGACAGACGGCCGTAACTGCGAGCCACTCCGCGTGGCGATACTCGCGAATGCTGCGAGGACGTGCCCGTTCGGCGCGACCGGGCAGTTCTGCCGGTTCGCCTAAGTACTCGGGATATGACACGACTTCAGTTTGTCAGTTTCTGCGGAGGGATTGTGAAAGAGGTGTGGCAGACTGGGAACGGAGGTCCACGTGATCGAAGTTCAACATCTCACCAAGCGTTTCGGCGACAACCTGGCCGTTGATGATTTGAGTTGCAGCGTCAAGCCCGGCATTGTCACGGGCTTTCTAGGCCCCAACGGTTCGGGGAAATCCACGACGATGCGCCTGATTCTGGGCCTCAACTCCCCCACCAGTGGCACTGCGACTATCAACGGCCAACGGTTCGCTGAGCTCAAGGCCCCGTTGCGGGAAGTCGGGGCACTTCTCGACGCCAAGGCTCTCCATCCCGGCCGATCGGCGCGCAATCAACTCGTCGCACTCGCCCTCTCGAACCAAATCAGCCTGAGCCGCGTCGACGAAGTACTCGACATCGTGGGCTTGACTGACGTCGCCAACCGCCGCGCCGGAGACTTTTCACTAGGCATGAGCCAACGACTCGGTATTGCCTCGGCACTACTGGGCGACCCCGGCACGTTGATGTTCGACGAACCCATCAACGGACTCGACCCCGAAGGCATCCGATGGGTGCGTGACTTCTTTCAGCAGCTTGCCGACGAAGGACGTACCGTGCTCGTGAGCTCACACCTCATGAGTGAAATGGCCCTGACCGCCGATCACTTCATCATCATTGGCCGTGGTCGCATGATTACCGAAGGATCAAAGGAAGAGCTCGCCCAGAGCGGCACCGGGTCTGTTCACGTGCGCACGCCTTTGCACCAAGCGTTCAAGCAGTTGGTGGTGGAGAAGCAGTGGGAGATGCGCGAAGAGGCGGACGCCTTCGTCATCGAAGGAGTGCCCGTGGCCGAGATCGGCGACCTAACGTTCGCCGCCGGAATCCCCCTGCACGAACTCTCGGCCCGCGAAGTCTCCCTCGAGGACGCATTCATGGCCCTCACGGCCGGATCTGTCGAATACACCGGACGACGTATGCGCAAAGGAAAGCTGTAATGCCCAGAGTTTCCATCATGTCCGTCATCCGTTCGGAGTTCCTCAAACTTCGAACGCTCCGTTCCACGTGGCTGAGCTTTGCTATCACCGCCGCGCTCACCATCGGCTTCGGCGCCCTGATTAGCTACTTGACCAAGATGCAGTTCCCAAAAATGTCCTTCATTGAGAAGGCGACCTTTGACCCCATCGCAATATCACTCGTGGGCACCCTCTTCGCCCAGTTCGCCGTAGGGGTTATTGGGGCCTTGATGATTACCAGTGAGTTTGTCTCTGGTTCAATTCGCACCACCCTGGCTGCCGTGCCTTCGCGGATGCGGGTACTGGTGGCCAAGGCGGCCGTTCTTAAGTTCAGCGTGCTCATCGTGGGGTTGGCCTCCGCCTTTGCCGCCTTTCTCTTAGGCCAGCTGATTATGAGTGGACCCGGCATCCCCACAGCGACGCTGGCTGACGCCAACACGCTTCGCGCAGTTCTGCTCGCCGGGCTGTATCTGATGCTCTTGTCGCTGCTCGGTTTTGGCCTCGGTCTGATTATTCGCCAGACTGCCGGCACGATCAGTGCCTTTGTCTCGATCCTGCTCGTGCTCCCCCTGATTACGTTTCTCCTTCCTGCAGCTTGGCGCGACGCCATTGCAAAATTTCTGCCGTCGAGTCTCGGCCGGTCCATGATGTCGGCCCCCGGGTCCATCACGGACATCCCCCTCTTCGGCCCCTGGGTCGCCACAGGCGTCCTCGTTGGCTACGTCGTTCTGCTGATTGGTATCGGGGCCTTCCTTTTCGAACGTCGGGACGTGTAGGGCATGGAACTTCGTGATGCTCTACGAACCACCGGCGCCATTCGTGACTTCCGCGACGCCCCAGTGGCTGATGAAGTCCTTCAGGCCATCCTCGAAGACGCCCGCTTTGCGCCCAGTGGTGGTAACCGCCAAGCGTGGCATCTCATCGTCGTGAAGGACCACGACACCCGCGTAGCACTGCGCGATCTCTACCTTGACGGCTGGCACGACTACATCGCGCATCACCTCGCGGGACTACTGCCGTTTTCGCCACTCGCGAGTGACGAAGACCGTCGAGCGGCCGAAGCCAAGCGTGCCGACGCGGAAGCACTCTCTCGGCCCACGGGATTTGCCGAGCGACTAGAGAAGTCTCCCGTCCTCCTCGTGCTACTCGCCGACCTCAGTGCCTTGGCCGCAATCGATCGTGACCTTGGCCGCTACACCATTACCGGGGGCGCCTCGATCTACCCCTTCGCCTGGAGCATTCTCCTAGCGGCCCGCGACCACGGCCTCGGCGGCGTTATGACGACGATTGCGACCCGCAACGAGTCTGCCGTCCAAGAGTTACTCGGTGTGCCGTCGCACTTTGCGACAGCCTCGGTCATCGCCTTGGGCTATCCCGTCAAGGAGTTCACCAAACTCAAGCGACGCGAAGTGTCCAGCTTCACAACGGTCGACCGCTACGACGGTCCGGCCTTCTAGTCCTCCAGCAAGTCGTTGTCTTGACCGTGCCCTCGCGGTCCACTACGTAGTTCGGGACGCTTGCCGTCAATTCGCAGCGGTGAGCGCAGCATTGACAGTGGACCCACCACGGAGTCAGTCGTGCCCACAAAGTCAGAGTCAGCAATTTGGGGTTGACGCACCGCTGCGGCTACGTCGTAGATAGGCGCACACGGCACGCGCGCCTCCATCAGTACGTCAAGCCACTCAGTAACCGATTGCGTCGCGAAGCGCTCATCGAGATAGACGTGCAGGGCCTCGCGCTCAATGACTCGAATCTCATTAGTGGCCCACTCGGGGTGCTCGCGCAAGACCACTCCTTCGAGGGCTCGATTAAGGGCTCCAAACTGGGCGTCCGAGATCGGAAGAGCGTCGTGTAGGGAAAGAGTGTCTTCGCCTGTGTAGATCT
>CALAYR010000064.1 GCA_937894805.1 uncultured Acidimicrobiaceae bacterium
TTTCGGTGGCTTCGCGCTTGGCGTTTGACACAAACTCCTGAGCCATCGCGATCATCGATGTGACTTCTTGGCTGGCCGCAACCGCGGCCGCGGCAGACGCCGTTGCCACTTCTGGCGCGGCGGTTGGTGCCGGTACTGGCGCGGCGGGCGCCGGAGCACCTTCCGACCTTGGGGTCAATTCAAGCTGCTTGATCCGGTCAGCGGCCAAACGAAGTTGATTTTGCATTTGGCGGTACTGGTCGCGCAACGCATCGAGTTCTTCGGCGGCCTTATCAAGGAAGCTGTCGACCTCTTCGATGTTGTAACCACGGAATCCATTCTGGAAGTCAATGGTTCGAAGAGCGTCTAGTGATGGGGTGGAAATCGAGGAATCCATGGGGTCACGATACCCCTAAAGGCGTGGAAAAGTCGGGATTAGTGGATAAATCCGTTGATAAAGCTGAGTCCCAGAATTGCCACGAATGTGGAGAAGTCCACGCCCATTCCGCCCACTCGGAGAGGGGACATCACATTTCGAATCGGGCGAAGTACCGGTTCGGTCAATTTGAACAGCGTGGCGAGCAGTTGGCGGACGGTGGGGCTTAGTTGTGTGGTCGGCGGAATCCAACTCACCAGCGCCCTCAGGACGAGGAGGTAGATGTACGCCGTAATCAGGCGGTGGACTAGCACGGCCTTAGAACTCGAAGTTATTCCGGCGGAGCCGTTCGATGGCCTCGGGGGCTGTGTGGATCCCTCGTACCGGTTCGGCGATGATGACCTGACCCTTCACAATGGACTGAATGCGCCCATTAACGGCGTAGATGTATCCGCAAACGAAGGCCTGAATTCGACGCGAGGTTTCACTGTCGCACTGTGCCGTGTTAAGGACAACGACGCGACGAGCCTTGAGCTTTTCGCAAATCTCTTGGCAATCGTTGTATTTGTGGGCGATAAAGAGTTCAACATCCTTCGTTTCAGCAACAGTTGTTGCAAACGTTGGGGTACCCGACGGTGGCGTGTCGCGAGTTACGCCAATGGCCGACACGCGAGGATTTCCACCAACCACGTGCACGGAGGGGACGGCGGTGAACGCGGGTCGAGCCGGCTGAACGGGGCGAACATCCGCTGCTTCATTGATGAATTGCTGCGGCGGTTCAGGGGTATTGGAGACGTAGAGGTCATCGTTGTACTCCCCTTCTTTGATTCCAAAGAAGACGAGACCCTTGTCGAGGGCCAGTCCAAATTTTGATTGTCTTACAGCCATTGGGCACTCCCGACTTCATTCCACCCTGGTCTAAGTGTAGAACCTCTATGCATCATGAGTTTCTCGAGCCCAACAGCGCCCGACCGAGCCGAATCTCCGTTGCGCCCAGCCGACAGGCATCTTCGAAATCCTCACTCATACCCATAGAGCGCACGGGTAGACCGAGGCGATCGGCCAAATCTCCAAGGGATCGAAATGCTTCTTGGGCCGCCTGGCGGCCAACGGGCGCCACGGTCATGAGGCCTTCGACGCGCAGGCCGAGACTTTGTGCCACCGACGCTAACTCTGGTATTTGGTCGGGAGTGGCTCCATTTCGTCCAGCACTATTGGTAAAATCGACCTGGAGATACAAGGTGTTCTGTGCCTCACGTTGGGCGAAGGCCTCCAATTCCACCACCCTCGATACTCCAGCCACCACATCGGCACATCGCAAGATCTTTGGAATCTTGTTGGACTGAATGTGGCCAAGAAACTGCCATCGCAATGGCAGCTCGCCGAGCTCTTGGTGCTTAGCCACCAATTCGTTGACGTAATTTTCACCGACATTAGAAAGGCCGCAAGCGGCGACCGCCTTGATGGCGTCGGCGTTGAACGTCTTGGTTACGGCCACGATGGTTACCGAGTCGACGTCTCGACCAGAGTCCGCAATGCGGCTTTTGATTTCTTCCAGATTTGAAGCTACGCGAGCTTCAAGATCATTACTACTTGAGGAAGTCGGGAATGTCGTCATCGCCGCCGGACAAGAAGTCTTCGCTGTCGAAACTCTTGAAGATATCGGCGGTCGTAGTCGGAGTCGCTGGGCTCTGCTTTACGGGAGCAGCAGCAGACGCGGGGCGTCCTTCACTTTCCCACCGCTCAAACCCAGCGGCAATGACCGTAACGCGAACGGCGTCGCCGAGACTCTCGTCCAATGCGGTACCGAAGATGATGTTGGCATCCTCGTGGGCCACGTCGTGAACGATATTCATGGCGTCGGTAACTTCCTGGAGGCTGAGACTGTCGGAACCGACGATGTTCACCAAGATGCCACGGGCACCCTTGATTTCCGCTTCGAGTAGTTGCGACGTGATTGCCGTCCGGGCGGCGCTGATGGCACGCCCTTCGCCAGTCGACTGCCCAACGCCCATGATGGCCGTGCCGGCGTTGCTCATGATCGTCTTCACGTCGGCGAAGTCGGTGTTGATGACTCCGGGGTTCGTAATGAGGTCAGTGATACCACGAACACCCTGGAGCAGTACTTCGTCAGCCATACGGAATGCGTCCACCATGGTGGTCTGAGCCGACGCCTTAGTAATCAAGCGATCGTTAGGAATAACGATGAGCGTGTCAACTTTTTCGCGAAGACTCTGAATGCCCTTTTCGGCCTGCGCCGCACGGCGCTTACCTTCGAAGGCGAATGGGCGGGTAACCACACCAATAGTTAGGGCACCCTTTTGACGAGCAATCTCAGCGACGATGGGAGCTGCACCAGTACCAGTTCCACCGCCCTCTCCAGCAGTGATGAAGACCATGTCAGCATCGCCAATTGCTTCTTCGATGTCCGCACGGTGATCTTCGGCCGCCTGGCGACCAATGTCAGGGTCACTACCGGCACCCAGACCACGCGTCAGGTCGCGACCAATGTCCAGCTTGACTTCGGCTCCGCTCATCAAGAGGGCCTGCGCGTCGGTGTTGGCTGCGATGAACTCGACGTTGCGCAGCCCGGCCTCAATCATGCGGTTTACGGCGTTGACGCCACCGCCACCCACACCAAATACTTTGATGTCGGCCGTGTAGTTGGTTTGCTGCAAGTTCATGGGCTTCCCTTCAAGCGTTCTTCTATTCTCGCAAACATTCGGCACGAGGGGAAATTCCTCGGAAAAGATGCGGAATACAAGGGTTGAGGCTACCCGCGACCGTGGGGGTGGTCAAATGGGAGCCTATTGAATAGTGACGGCTGAAGGTACCGAGACGTCCACAATTGCACCTCGGCGCAAGGTTTGGTGGGCAATCACCGAAGCCACCGCGACAAACTTTTCCCGGAGATTGGAGTCGCGCCCGAGGACGAACGTCACGGGGGTCGTCAATTTGAGTCGGATCTCACCACTGCGCGCAATCTCAACGACGGCGACTTGGCGGGAAAAAGCGAGAGGCAGCTGGGCAGCCACGCGCGCTGCGGGACGCGCCCATGACCGATACGCCCACGCTGTGCGAGAGCCCTTCGCTTCGAGCCGAGGGAGATTGACGCCCACCGCCGGAGGGTCGAGTTGGGCGCCATGGGCATCGACCAAAAAGAGTGCGCCGGTTGGGTCGGCCGCTACCGCCACAGGCTGGCGCTCGACGACGGTCAGCGTGAGACGATGGGGCCAGTGGCGCGAAACGCGAATCGATTCAACCCAACGGAGACTTCTGGCCTGATTGGTAATTTCTCGCGAATTCACTGAAATCATTGGAGGGTTCTGGTCTAAGCCCGTGACGGATATCAGTTCGCCGGCCGACTCGTGCGTATTCCCGGAAATCTCGATGGACTGAACTCGAAAGTAGTTCAGATGCAACAGGGCGTTACCCCCGACGACGAGCAGTGTCAGTATCGTCGTGAAGGCCAAAAATCGACGAAACAGAGGCCCTCTCACCGGCTTTTTCTTGGTCTTACTCATCAAAGCCCACAAAACGAATCTCGGTCAAAAGGTCGATACCTTCGCGTCGCAGTACTTCGTCATGGACAAAGCGAATGAGGGCACGAACATCGCTCGAGTGGCCGTTCTCATCGGCCTGAATGAAATTGGCGTGCTTCTCTGAAACGTACGCCGAACCAATTCGGTGTCCCTTCAAGCCGCACCGTTCGATAATCGATCCCGCGCTTTCATCAGATGGATTACGAAAGACACTGCCCGCATTTTGACCGCCTGGCTGGTGTTCGCGTCGCCACCGAACAATCTCCTTCAGTTGATCTTTCGAAACCTGCGCCACCCCTTCGCGCAAACGAATCGTGGCCGAAAGCACTATGTCCCGTGGGCCGATTGCGCTAGACCGATAACGGAAGTGGAGATCCTCTGCGCCGACTACCGCGAACCGCTGTTCGTCAATCAGCCAAAGCTCGGCTGACACCACCGCAGCGGCCATGTCACTGCCGTGGCCACCCGCATTCATCGTGACCGCACCGCCGATTGTCCCCGGCACACCAACGGCCCACTCAAATCCCGTCAAGCCGCTATCTGCAATTCGACGAGCCGCGATCGGCAAATCGAGGGCCGCCCCGATCGTGACGAGCGAATGACCAAGGTCGGGAGCTCCAATGGCCAGGGTGGAAAAACCCTCCCCCAAATGAATCACCAACCCGTCATATCCACCGTCGGCGACCAGCATGTTCGACCCGTTTCCAAGCACGGTAATTCGCTCGCACGTGGCAATTTCGACTCCGAGTGTCTCCAGCTGTTCGCGCGAATCGATGGTGAGAAATCCTCGTGCACCGCCGCCGGTGCGATACGTCGTCAGGGCGCCAAAGGCGCCGTGGGCCAGCCCCAGATCAGCCGCCCTCTTTAAGACATTGTCAATACTCATCGGAACCCTTGGTCAACCACACGGCTAGTTCGCCGATGTCACCAGCACCGAGGACCAGGACCACATCGGCTTCGTCTTGCCTGGTTTGAATGTAGGTCGCCGCTTCACGACGATCTGCGATGTAGCGCACTGGCGTGGACGAGCGTTCGCGCACTGCATCGACGATGATCTGGCCGGTAACGCCTTCGGGATTCGGCTCGCCCGAAGCGAAAATATCGGTAACAATCAATTCGGTAACGCCTTCGAACGCGGTTCCGAATTCATCAGTCAAGTTGGTCGTTCTCGAGACGCGATGCGGTTGAAAGACGGCAATCACCCGGCGACCTTCTTGATCGCCGCGAGCTGTCGTAATCGCGGTTCGAAGCTCACTAGGGAGATGGGCGTAGTCCTCAATCACCAACGCGTTGCCACCCTTGATAGTTCCGTGGATTTCGTAGCGACGTGGCGCTCCGTGAAACTGCGACAGACCTTCAATCACGGCATCAGCGGGAACGTCATTGACCAGCGCAGTAACGGCGGCTATCGCACTATTTACAACATTATGAATACCTGGTACCTGGAGTGCAATCGACAGCGTCGCACCGTTCGACGTGAGCGAGAAGGTGGAGCCCGTGAGTTCGAGGTTTGCTCCCTCGACGCGCCAGGTCGCTCTCGGGTCATCTCCTACGGTGACTATTGAATTCACCGTCTTGACTAGTTCGTGAGCCGTTGACCCGTACCAAACGACGACGTGACGTTTCGTGCGAGAGACCAACTCGCGGAATGCTCGCTGCACCCCGGCGAGGTCGCCATAGTGATCTAGATGATCCGCCTCGACATTGAGTAAACCCAACGTGGACGGGGCAACATCGGCAAATGTGCCGTAGCTCTCATCGAGTTCGAGAACGAGTTGATGCGAGCCGTAACCACCATTCTCGCCAAAACCAATGACTGGGGCGCCGAGAAGCCACGACGGATTCTCCTTCGCCGCCTGCGCAATCATGAGATACATCGAGGTGGTGGTGGTCTTTCCATGAGTACCGGCGAAGGCCACCACTTCGTGATCATGGGTCAAGCGAGCGAGAAACTTGGCGCGACTCAACACGGGGATGCCGGCGCCGAGGGCCGCCACAATCTCAGGGTCATCGAGCGAAACTGCTGGCGACATGGTGAGTACGTCCGCCTTCGTCGCCACGGCGGGGTCGCTACCCACGTATACGTCCATAGCGGCACTCAAGTCCGCCAGAGTTGCACTTGTCGCGGCATCGCTACCAGTCACCACGCAGCCACGCTCCGCAAGATACCGAGCCATGCCACTCATTCCCGCGCCACCGATTCCGACGATGTGCACTCGCCGCGGAGGCCAGACGTTACTCATCGCCGGCGACTGCCTTGACTTCGCGAGCGATGTGTTCCGCCGCGGCGGCGCGTCCCATATTTTTTGCAGCTGAACCCATCTGCTCACGCAGCATGGGGTCTCGAAGTAGGTCGTCGATAGCTGCAGCGAGAGAGTTCGCCGAGCAGACGTCGTCGGGAAGAAGTCGGGCTCCCCCGACCTCAACAACTGACCGCGCATTCAATGTCTGATGGTCGCCTGGTGCATTGGGTAAGGGAACGAGGATGGAGGGAATCCCGAGGAATGTCAACTCGGCCACAGTGGTGGCTCCGGCGCGGCATATCGCAGTGTCGGCCACCGTCCACAGGTCGCTCATCGTTTCGGCGAACGGCATTATGAGGTATTGAAGGTCACCGACGGGTGGTCGTGCCAGCGTCACAATTTCGAAGTCTCGCTTGCCCGTCACGTGCACGATGGCCACGTCCTGGCGGTCGGCCCATAGTTCCGCCAAATGGGAAACGGCGGCATTGACTGTGGCTGACCCCAATGAGCCCGTCATGACGACGACAATATGACGCTGGGGGTCAACTCCCAGCGTGCTGGCTGCGATCACTCGCTGGCCAAAATCACGCGAGATTGATTCAATTGATGGACGGAGGGGCACTCCTGTAACGATCCCCTGCACGGGGAGGACGTCGGGCTTGATACCAAAGCAAATTCTCTGGGCGAAACGACTAAACAGTCGATGCACGAGCCCCATTGAGGCGTCTAGCTCTACAAAGACCAGAGGCCGACGCAAGATGACGCCGGCGAGCACCATGGGAAAGGCTGCGTAGCCACCCACGGAGACAATCACTCCTGGACGTCCTCGCACTGTCGTGATGAGGGCAACTCCAATAGACCAAAGAATTCGAAGGACAGCCCCGGCGTTATTCCAGAGAGCGACCGGAGCGATGGATCGACGAATCCCACGGCCCGGTAGGAGCAGGAGTCGCTCTTGACGACCGCCGAGTAGGGCCCGCTCTTGGCCG
>CALAYR010000065.1 GCA_937894805.1 uncultured Acidimicrobiaceae bacterium
CGAGGCCCCCACTCACGGCAGCGAGCGCAAGGTCTACGCGGCGCCACCAGATTTCGACGCGCGATTGGGCTTGCTGCCACGCCTCGTACTGCTGAGGGCGATCAAAGTGTTGGTCGAGTGCGGCGGCGCCAAGCAGGGAGAGTTCGGTAGCTAGTTGGGCGCGGTCAAAGAGTTCCTCGAATCCCGTTTGGTGGGCCTGGTTCAGGGCTCGCACGGAACTAACAGCTCGATTGAGTTGACTCATAAGGAGTACGAAGACGAGCAGCGCGACGACTAGCAGAGTGCCTATGAGTAGAGGCTCGCCCTGGACGACGGCACTCTGACGAGCCAGTACTTCCACAATGATTCCCACCGAAATCAGGAAGCTCACCACCGAAGCCACGAGCGGAACGGCAACTCGGAGCCAAACGTCTTGGAGGTGATCGATGTCTCTGACGGACTGCTGGAGCAGTTCGGCCCGCGATGTATTGGCCGTACTGCGGAAGGACCACGTGGCTACGCGTCGGGTCAGCCATACACGCCACTGAGTCACAGCTGCGAAGCCCAGCCGATGCGCGTTCATCCGATCGAGGTAGCGCAGCGGCGAACGAAAGAATGCCAATAGTTCGATGATGACGAGGGGAACGGCGATGCGCTGGAGCGGGTTAGCCCAGTGTTGTTGCGTCCACGCCAGACAGAGGAGGAGGGGGGCGCCAATACTCAGGGCGTTGGCCGAAAGTTGGGCCACGGTCGTAGCGAGCAAGGATCGCAGTACGGTGCGACGAGATACGCCGGACGACTTCATCCACGTCACGAGAAGGCGCCAACTACTCACGCGCGCTCCAAGGCAATTTCTAGAGTGGGCGCACTCAGGATTCGACGATTATGGGCCGCTTCCAGCACGGCGAGATCGCCGTATCGAGCTAGTTCATTCGCCACAGTGGTCAACGTCTCTTCGTCGAAGAGGCCGGCCACATCATCAATGGCGAGTAGCGCCACGTTGGCCAAAAGAGCGCGAGCCATTGCGAGCCGGGCCCGTTCGCCGTCGCTGTACTGGGTGGCCGACGTCACGACCTGCTCGAGATCACTGAAGCGCGAACCCGAGAGTCCCAGGCCCGAGAGTACGGCGAGGACATCGCTGGTTTCTACGGGACGCTTAACGCAGAGATTGTCCCGCAGGGTGCCGGCGAACAGTTGGCTGTCAGCCTGGACCCAACCGATGGGTTGAGACGTAATGGCCGACGTACCGCTGAATGGTGCCCGGAGTCCGACCAAGGTACGAAGCAGTTGCGTCTTGCCGACACCGGAAGGACCCGTGATGAGTACGCGGTCACCCGCCTGGATTGCTGCAGTCACCGGTGTCCGACTGGAGGGCACGGTGATCTCAGTGGAAGTAAGGAGTAGGGGCCCGACCGTGGAAGAGACGTGAGTAATCGGCGGTTCGACCAGCGTGCGAGCCCCTTGGGCGGCATTCTCGCGCTGGTGAAAGGCACTGGCCCACGCCCGCACCCGGGAGTTGATTTCAACAACGAGCAAGAGGGCCAGAAGGCCGTGCTCGAGTGATCGACGGCCATGGAGGAGGTCAAAACCTACGACCATAGCGACGAGACCAATAGCGGCGCCGCCGATGAACTCGGTGATCAATGCGGAGCCCATGGCCACTCGAATCCCCTCGAGGTTGGTATGCGCGGAGGCCCGCGAGGCCGTGGCGACTCGCTCGCTCGCATAGTCAACAGTGCCGAGACTACGCAGGTCACTCATTGCGTCCAGTGTGCGCAGTTGGGTGGAGGCTAAAAGTGCTGTTCGTGAGGCAACGGCGACGCTGGATCGTTCCGCTGCCCGGCCGGCACGCACGTAGAAGGGAATGCTGACTGCAATCAGGGCGAGAAAGATCACGGCCGATAACCAGCCCCCGAAGTACCAAACGGGCACTAGACCCAGTAGCGAAGTCGCGGCCGAACTGGCGAGGTAGGCCACGCCGACCCCGTCGCGGACGGCCACTGCGGCACTATCCAGAACGGCGACATCGAGCCCGTTGGGGCGACGAACAAGTTGCCAGAGATGCTCGCGAGTGCGACGGTCCGTATCGTCACGCAGCCCGTGCAATGTGGCGCTGACGCCCCAGGCCACAACGAGGCGAAGGACTATCGCCATGAGAATGAAGATGAAGCCGTTCTGGTGGATACCCGTGAAGAGTTCGCCGATCCCGCGGGCGAAGAACATCGCAGCGCAGAGGACGGCGAGGGAACTCACCACCCCGAGAATGGACTCAAGTCGAGACGAGCGATTCATTGCGCGGCGGGCATCTCGTCTCGGCTGGGAAGCAGTTTGGCTTCCGTATTAATCCAGTCGCGGAGATACCTCGTGGCGTGACAGTCGTCCTCGTTGTATTCGAGAATTCGCTGGCGTGAGGCCAGTGCCGTTTCATCACTGCTCGCCGTGGCCGTTTCGTACCAGACCATCGATGCCTCACCACCCGGGGCTTCGTCGCGCCAATGAAAACCGGCGTATGGGGCCAGCACCTTGAGACCCAGGGGTCCTTCGGTCTGAATGCACTCT
Organism: uncultured Acidimicrobiaceae bacterium; assembly: GCA_937894805.1. Taxonomy (GTDB): domain Bacteria; phylum Actinomycetota; class Acidimicrobiia; order Acidimicrobiales; family RAAP-2; genus RAAP-2. The sequence continues at coordinate 2,539 of CALAYR010000065.1, forward strand.
TTGGCCGTGTTGTGGAGGTCGACCCACTTGGGTGACGTGAGAAAGTTTGAGACTTCGTTCCAGGGAGGTGTAATGGCCGGCGTCAGAGACACGGCCCGGCGCATCGCACCATTTTCGGCCTGCTCGTAAAAGCAGTAGGCCGCAAAGGTCAGACCCTTGGTTTCACAGTCGCGTTGGAGACCGCTAAACCACGTCCAGAACTCAGCGAAGATGCGGCTCTCCGCCTCACTCGTGAGTTCACCCCACTCCACGAAGCTGTAGTAGCCGTCAGTCACACCATCAATCGGCGTTCGGGTTCGAACGGTGGCACCCCAGAGGTAGGTGTGATCGTTGTACGACTCCATGTCGACGTCGACTTCAACATCGGCCGTCGTGCACTGCATCTGTTCGGGCGAGACACGACGCAAGGGACCACCGCGCCACATGGCTCGCGCCTTAAAGATCAGGTCCGGGAGTTGCGAGAACTGCTTGCCGAGGTACTCCACGGGGTCGTGAGGTGCCGTGGCGCTCAGGACCGAGTTGTAGGCGGCTGCCGCTCGCGCCGAATCGAGCAGCGCGAGTTGGCGCCACGTCGTGATACCCGACTCTCGAAGAATGATCTGTTCGGAAAACTTCGTGAAGCGGACGAGGGAAATATCTTCACTCGCCGTCAGTATCTCGCTGCACGAGTTGGAGAAGGGGCAGTTATCGCATTCGCGGTGCCAAAAGGGGGTCGTGGGATATGCACCACCATTGACCCATGCCTGCTGGGCATCGAGCACCTCACGGCGCTCACGAAAGGCTTCGTCGTAGGTGGTCAGATTCCAACCCACGTTCTCGCTTTCGAGTTCGAGCCACCACAACGAACCGTTGCGGTCAATGACGCCACCGACCCGTTCGCTATCTGCGAAACCTAATGCGTCCAGTGTCCGATACGTGTGACAGAGCGATAGTCCGGCGCGGGTAATTGTGTCGCTCCGTCGTGAGGTCATACCTTCGGTCCACGTACTGTCGGAGGGGCGGAGCGCATCGAGCTTCCCCGCTCGAATACGGCGAGTGGCGGCGGCGTCGGTGACCTCGATATTACGAATGAGAATAGGTACGTAACGAAAGCCGCTCTCGGTTCGCCCGGTGCGAACGAGTACGTCTGCGTGGGCGCGTCGCTTGTTCACGGTGTCGTCGGGGAGTCGTGGAGCAATAATGACTTCCGTCCCGGCCGCCAATGCCTCGCGGGTCTCGGCGTAACTGGTGACAGCAACGGCGTCGGGATAGTTCGACGTTATGGATTGACGGATACCTTCGGCGACCCGTTCGGCCTCACGAATCCGACGTTGGTACGTCTCGTCGATCTCGACCTCGTTGCGAACTTGGGGTCCGCCGCGCTCGAGCGCTACTCGGTGAGGGCATCGGCCAATTTCGCTACCGGACAACAGTTCATTGGCAGCCACGGCCAAATCCTACGAGGCGCCGGGGATGTCGCTCCGCCAGCTCCGCCACAGAGCGGCGTACTCGCCATTATGAGCGAGAAGTTCGTCATGGGTGCCGAGCTCGGTAATCAAGCCGTCGATCACCACGGCCACTCGGTCTGCATCATGGGCCGTGTGTAGTCGGTGGGCGATGGCAATCACCGTTCGACCTTCGAGGACAGCACTGAGCGAACGTTCGAGGTGGCGCGCCGCCCGGGGGTCGAGCAGTGCCGTAGCTTCATCCAGCACGAGGGTGTGAGGGTCGGCGAGAACCAGGCGGGCCAGTGCCAACTGCTGGGCTTGGGCCGGAGTGACCGGGTGGCCGGTCGATCCCAGCTCGGTGTCGAGCCCTTCGGGGAGCCCCTCGACCCACTCCAGGGCGTCCACGGCGGCGAGCGCACGTCGTACGGCCTCGTCGTTGGACGATGGTCGCGCCAGGATGACATTGTCGCGAACAGTACCGATGAAGATATGGTGCTCCTGGGTTACGAGGGCTACGTGTTGGCGAATAGAGGACAGCGGGAGGTTGGCCACCGACTCACCGCCAATAGTGATTGAGCCGCTGCCTGGAATATCAATCCCGGCAATGAGACGCCCGAGTGTTGACTTCCCGGCCCCTGACGGGCCGACAATGGCGAGCCGTTCACCCGGCTGAATGGAGAGCGATACCCCGTGCAGGACATCGTGACCGGCGCGGTAGGCGTAACGCACGTCGCTGATCTCAATCAACTCGCCCTGAGGTTCTCCGCCGTCGTGACTTCGGTCATCTTCAACTTCGGCTACCCCGATAAGGCGAGCTAGGGCCGTCTGCCCGATTTGCAGCTCATCGAGCCAAGCCACGATGCGGTCCAGGGGGTCAGTCATCTGTACGACGTACAAAGTGACGGCCGTGGCCGCGCCAATGGTGACGTGATGCCCGATGTAGAGCCAGCCACCCCACAACAGAGTTGTCGTGACGGCAAAGGAGAAGTTCGCTTCAACAATTGGGAACCACCAGAGTCGCATCGACAGGGTGTAGAGCTCGGCCAGGAAGGCCTCCCGGAGGCTCTCGTCGATACGTTCGGCTTGACGCTTGCTCAGTCGGAGGGCGTCGACCGTACGGGCCCCTTCGGCCGTCTCGGAGATTGCGCCGAACATTGTGGCGTACGCAATTCGTTCTCGCACGTAGCCCGGGGAGGCGTAGCGGAGGTATCGCTTGGTGGTAATGGCCAACACTGGCACAACGACCAGACTGGCGAGCGCGACGAGGGGGCTCGTAAGGAACATCGCCACCAACGTCAAGACGGTTTGAATGACTGCGACTGTCCACTCCGGCAGGGCAAAACGCACAGTGCGGTTCAGTGCTTCTATGTCATTCGTGGTCCGACTGAGCAGGTCTCCCGTGCCGGCCCGTTCGACCACCGAGAGCGGAAGACGTAAGACGTCGGCCAGGAACTCCTCTCGCAGAGTGGCAAAGACTCGCTCTCCGAGCGTGTAGCTACGCCGTCGGGCGACGTAGTTGAGAGCGGTATTAGTGAGAGACGAGAGCAGAAGCGCGATTACGAGCCAGAGCACCGCCCTTGAAGTCAAAGAGCCATCGCTAGCGCGTTGGACGAACTGACCGATGATGAAGGGTGCTGCGAGTGCGGCGGCCGAGGCGGCTCCGTAATAGGCCAACATGACGAGTGCCGGACGGCGGAATCGCTTGAGGAGTCGGCGAGCGTGTCGACGGACGGTGGCGTTCGTGGCGATAGGCAGGTTGGTCATTCGTCGCCCCGCAGAATCATCGATCGATACCAGTCGTGGCGGATGAGTAGTTCTTCGTGCGAACCACGAGCGGCGACGACACCATCACGCAGCACGATGACCTCATCAACCTTTTCCAACAGGAGGGGACTCGTCGTGGCAATTAGTGTGGTGCGACCTTCGCGAGCATCACGAATGTTTCGTGCAATTCGCCCTTCGGTGTGGGTGTCGACGGCCGAGGTGGGCTCGACGAGGATGAGCAGGTCGGCTTCGGTCAACAGAGCTCGAGTGAGTGCGAGTCGTTGACGCTGCCCTCCTGAGAACGAACGACCTCGTTCCTCGACTGTCGCGTCGAGGCCGTCTTCAAGGGCGTCAAGAACATCGAGAGCGCTGGCCGAAGTAATGGCGCTCATGATGTCGCCCTCGGTTGCCGTCTCGTGCGGGTTGAGTTCACTGCGAAGCTGACCAGTAAAGAGGCGGGGCTCGATTTCGCTGACGACGATGTGCCGGCGTACGTCGCCGATGGCGTACGACGTGATTGGCACTGCATCCAACGTGACCTCATCAACGTCAGTGGTGAACCAGCCGAGACGATCGGTCACCTCAGCCGCTTCGGCCGGGGTCTCGGTAACCAGAGCCGCCAGTGTGCCCCGGTCAAGCGAGATTCCCGTTCGGCGATCGCTGAAACGTTCAATGGAACTCGGCCACGTCAGACCCGGCTTGTCGGTCACCATCGGGGGAATATTCAATATGCCGATGACCTTGCGAGCGCCAACCAAGGCTCTCGTTCCGGCGATGACGTACTCAATCGCCGTACGAAGCGGCATGGTTAAAAAGGTGGCGTAGCCGAAGAATGCGACGAGCTGGCCGGCTTGAAGTTGACCACTGATGACTTCGTGGGCGCCGAAGTAAGTGATGACGGCCGTCAAGATGGCCGGCAGGAGAATTTGGCCCGATTCGAGCGCCGACTGGGGCTTGGAGACTTCGATTCCCGCGCGCTCCACCGAGCGACTCATAGTGACGTAGTTGTCGAGGAAGACGTCTTCGCCCCCAATGCCGCGAAGAATTCGAAGCCCGGCCACCGTGTCTGATCCCAAAGCGGCTAGCTTGCCCGAGACGTCACGTTGCGCTCGCTGGCGTTCGTGAAGTGGCTTCATCAACGGGCGAGTCGCCGAAGTCAAGATCGGCACGCCAATCAAGACGATGAGTCCCAGTTTGACGGATGTCGAGAGCAAGATAACGCTCACAACGAGCCACGAGACCAAGGCGCCGATAAAACGCGGGATGACGTCAAAGGCGCCCCCAACTCGCATGGCGTCCATCGAGACGGTGCCGACTATGTCGCCCGGTTGGATTTCATTCGTTATGGCGGTACCGGCGATGGAGAGGTGTCGACCGACAAGCTGAATTGAACGGTACGTAGCACTGAGCCAGTTAGACACGGCAAGTTGATGGCGGATTGCACCGCTGAGTGCCTGAATGACCCCAAGTCCCAACACGATGGCTGCCGACCGGAGTAAGGAGGCGGAATCTCGGTGCTTCATGCCGTGGTCGATGGCGGAACCAACGGCTGACCACAACAGGGCCTGCGAGAGCATCCAGGTGATGCCGAAGAAGACCCCAGCAAAAATCAACCATTTCTGTTGGCGTCCGAGCCAGAGGAGGTAGCGCAACGGGGTGGCAGTATTCGGAGTGCCGGGGTCAACTAATGGGAGTTCTTTATACGGCAGAAGAGGCATAAATGTCGTTTTTCGCTAGAAGATAAGACTAGTTGTCAGGCCAGATACGACCCTCGGCACGGAGCGAGCACTTGCCCCTCAACCGTCAACGCAACCTGCTTCGCTGATGCCTCAGAGCTTCAGGTGACGGAGGGATTGCTCAACTGCCCACCAGACCCAAACCTGTCGGTCAAGCACGGGCGGAGTTCCAGTGAGTTGCGAAACGATTCGACGGGCGCAGGCTGCAGATTGCGGCGATACTCCTACCGAGGTCACCACAATCGTGCTCACTTTCCATCGCTGGAGGTCACTACTTGCCTCCACTAGCAACGCTGGGGAAATGGCGTGCGCCGGGGGTGAAGTAGAGCATTCGTTAAAGAGGGATTCGATTGTCGATGGAGTGCCGGAAAAAGTGGCGTGGTGATTCGAATCCGGCGTTATGACGTAGCCCCCGGGGAGGTTGTAGCGAAATTCATTGAGGGCCTGCCAGAGCATGGGGCGGGCCTCAACACCCCGGGGAAAGGGAAAGGTCAGAAGCGTCGATCCCCTCGGGATCCGGTTGACCGCTTCTGAGGCAAAGAACGGAGGAACCGCAACGCGACTCGAAGCGTATGGAATTGGTGGCATGAGCGGGATGAGGCAGAGCAGGGCGATCAACAGTGCGCCGAATACGGCTACCCGTGGTCGGGGATGATCAAACCTCGCAAGGCCAGCCCTAAGTCGGTCAAGGATTATTGCAAACAAGATTGCGGCAAAGAGCCCGACGAAAATCGAGTACCTGGCGGGAACCATGCTGTTGAGTAGGGGGGTGTGATTCAAGATGGCGAAGGGAAGCACGATGGACGTTCGGTAGCCATCGATCGAGAGGTAAACGCCGAGACTCAAGATCAAACTGACGGCGAGCATCGCCGCAGCGAACCTAACGAACGAGTTCTTTCGAAGCATCCATATCCCGGCGATGAGGAAAATCACTAGTGGCAGCCCAAGGTATGAGCCGTTCTCGGACGATGCGTGAGCGATAAGGCTGCTGGCGTAATGGGAGTTCTTAGCCACGCTGGGAAGAAGCCACTGATTGCTCATCGGTACTACCAATCCTGCGAGGTCGCTAGCAATCGAGCCGAGAAATGCGGAAGGCTGCGCCGGTCCGACGATGTGTTGCGGACCCTGGAGAATCATCCACAGTGGGTAGGCAATGAGCACAACGAGGACGATGAACGCAGTAGCGAAGAGCCGCCAAGCACCAGTGAGCAGCGCACGGACTTTGGCCCCACCGAAGAGTGTTAGCAAGAGTGTCGCTAACGCGCACTCAATGGCCAGGTCGGCCAGAAGTTCCGAAGAGGTCAGAAATTGCATCGCCGTGATAACGCCGAGGGCAACTCCCGATGGCACCGGTCTCCAGCGCTTTTCGATGACGCTGGCATGCAAGAGCAGCACAATGAGCGGTGGGCTTGCAGCCATCACCCAATTGATATGACCAGATCCTTGAGCTACTGCGTAGGGAGAGAAGCCGTAGAGCAACCCACCGAGAAATGCAGCGGGAATCCATTGCACGAGAGACCGGAGCAAGATGAAGCATGCGAAAGCGGAAGTTGAAAATCCAAGGGCGTAGACGACGTTGGCCGAGAGGATGGGACCGCCAAAAATGGTGACCGGCATCATCAACAGTCCGAGGAACTGCACCGCCGTATTCGTTACGAGATTCACGCCATCGGGAACGTTGAGGGTCGACGTGAAAAATGGGTTTTGACCGTGAAGCAGCGCATACGGCGTCGAACTTAAGAACCACGCGCCCTGAGAGAGGTCACCCAGCCCACCGATTTGGAGGTGCGTTGAAGGACCGTCAAGCCAGGACCTGGCATTGGGAATCCACCCGAGGCCGAGGTACAGCGTCGCGACTATCCATGTCGATCTTGCGCGGAGCCCAGAGCTCGGGGTTCCGGTCGAACTGTTCGTCGCGTTGTCGGAAAACGAGCGATCAGCTAACACCATGACGCCCAATGAGCGAGTCGATGTCACTTGCCACGAATGAGTCAACAGTGACGCCTTGGCACCTTTCGACGGAACTCATAGTCGCCACGCTACTTTTCGAGCGGACGGGTTCTTAGTGACACGCTGAGCGTCCTTGTCGTTGAGTGTTCTGCTGAGTCCCTCGACGACCTCGTGGTCGCCTGCAATCTCGTGGCGTGAAAAGTGAAGTGGACGGTGAGCTGACCTATAGGCGGGGTTCTGTCCTCCCTCGTGTGAGGGATGTGTAGCCATCCATCTATGCGGTCCACCTTGGGAGTGTCCGGTTTCCCGGACGGGCGAGCCGCCCATTTCCCACGTTTGACCTTGCTCCGGGTGGGGTTTACCTAGCCGCGCCGGTTGCCCGTCACGCTGGTGCGCTCTTACCGCACCGTTTCACCCTTACCTGTGCCTTGCGGCCATCGGCGGTCTGTTCTCTGTGGCACTTTCCTGCGAGTCACCTCGACACACATTTCGCGCGCACCCTGCTCTGCGGAGCCCCGACCTTCCTCACTCATTGTTCCCAATAAGCGCGACTACCCAGTCGGCTCACCGTCCGGCTCTATTCTCGCACGGCACTCCACGGGGCGCAATGCCGTCAAAATACTTACTTCGCCGGTAGCCTCCCTCCGTGGCCATGGACCTTGGAACTTCGAGTGATTCGCCCTTTAGCGTCTCGGACTACCTCGAAGAGGTCGGCACCGTTTTGGCCGGAGAGTTCGGTCGCTCCCAACAACGCTGGATCCGCGGGGAACTGACCAAAGACCCGTACGAAAAGCGACACCTCTACCTCGACGTCAAGGACGCCAGTGGTGCCGAAGCCCTACTACGGGCCAAGTGCTGGGAATCCGTCTGGTCGCCCATAAAGGCCCGCCTACGGGAACAAGGTGTCTCTCTGAAGGCCGGCACTGTCATCAACTTCTTGGGCTACATCGATATCTACAAGCCCCGCGGCGAGATGTCAGTCACGATCACCAAAGTCGACGTCGACGCCATGCTCGGTGATGCCGCCCTCAAGCTGGCCGAATTGCTCAAGCGCTTAACGGCCGAAGGTGTACTCGCGGCCAACAAGGAGCTCTTCGTTTCCGAGATGCCTCTCAGGGTGGGGCTCGTCGGTAGTCCTCAGACTGAGGGCTACAAGGACTTTCTGGGCCAACTCGATCGGTCTGGACTGGCCTTTGAGGTAACGGTGGTCCCGACGACGGTCCAGGGCGACAGTGCGCCACCGGCCATTGTCCAGGCCCTCCAAACGCTCGACGCACTCTCGCTGGACGTCATCTGCATGATTCGCGGCGGGGGATCAAAGGCCGACCTCGCCTGCTTCGATGACGAAGGCGTGGCGCGAGCTATTGGCACGGCATCGACTCCCATTTGGACCGGTATTGGTCACACCGGTGATACCTCGGTGGCTGACTTGGCGGCTAACTACTTCGCCATTACCCCTACGGAGCTCGGGGTGCATCTGGTGCAGCGAGCCACTGAGGCCTACGTGCGCGGCGTCACTGATCCAGCGACGCGACTCCTGGAAGCCACGCGCGAGGTCCTTGACGACGCCACTCAACGGGTCCAGTCTGCCCGACGTGAGATTCTCTCTACTGCCCGCAATCGCCTCACCGCCGAACAGCGGGCACTACGCCACCACTCGAGCACCATGGTGCGCGCTGCTCGTTCAGTGTTGAGTACTTCGGCCGACCAACTGGCCGCCACTCGCCAACTCTTTGCTGCGTATGACCCGCAACGCCGTCTGGACCAGGGTTGGTCCATCGTCACTGCGGCCGATGGATCGATTGTGAGTTCAATCGATCAGGTCGCCGTAGGGGCGGGACTCACCGTGCGCGTGAGTGATGGAACAATCGAAACAACCGTGAATGAGAAGAAGGGAACAACACATGGCTGACGTGGGCTCATGGGAAGTAGCAACGAAAGAATTAGATGAAATCGTCGAGTACCTGGAGGGTCCGGACGTCAATGTTGACGACCTCATCACCAAGCTGCAACGTGGCGCTGAGATTATCGAGGCGCTCGAAGCACGCCTCACTGCAACCAAAGCCAAGGTCGAGGAGATTGCCCCCCGCGTAGATCGCGGCGACGAATGACCGATCGGCTCTATTTCCGCCAATGGCTCGCCGGACGAGACTTTGCCGTTGGCAATCAGCTCGCCCGTCAGATGGTGAACTTCGTCTACGCCATTGGAGACCACGAAACTGGTGAGGCCGTTCTGATTGACCCGGCGTACGCCCCGGGTGAACTCGTAGGCATGGTCGAGGCCGACGGGCTCAAAGTCAACGGCGTGCTCGCAACGCACTATCACCCCGATCACGTCGGGGGAGAGATGATGGGTCACAACATCTCAGGTATTGAAGAGCTGCTGGGCATTATTGATGTTCCGATTCACGTTCAGGCTGAAGAAGTGCCATGGGTGGAACGGCGCACCGGCGTCGATGCCAGTCATCTGAGTGCCCACGCCTCGGCCGACAAGCTCATGGTGGGCGCCATCGAAATCGAACTGATCCACACCCCTGGTCACACTCCTGGAAGCCAGTGTTTCTTGGTCGACGGCAAGTTAGTCAGTGGAGACACTCTGTTTCTTGAAGGCTGCGGCCGTACTGACTTGCCGGGATCTGATCCCGAAGAGATGTACCGCACCCTGCAGCAGCGACTGTTGCGCATCAGCGACGACACCGTTATCTTCCCGGGCCACCTGTACTCCCCGGACTCTTCGGCTTCCATGGCCGAAGTTCGTAAGTACAACTACGCCATGGCCCCGACGACGGCTGAGCAGTGGCTCGCCATGTTCGCCCGATGACGTCGCGCGTTGTCATCGTTGGCGCCTCGCTCGGCGGCGTCCGTACCGCGTCAGCCCTTCGCCGCGAAGGCTTCGAAGGTGAGATCGTCATAATTGGCGACGAAGCCCACGAGCCGTACGACCGACCACCGCTTTCGAAGCAAATTCTGCTTGGCAAGTGGGGGACTGAGAAGTTGGCTCTCCTTAATGAGACCACCCACGCCGAACTCAACGCCGAGTGGAGGTTGGGCTCGGCCGCCGTGGCGTTACGAAATGTGGACAGTGGCCACGTGGTGGAGTTGGCGGACGGATCGCAGGTCACGGGTGACATCGTTGTCATCGCAACCGGCACCCGTGCGCGCCGGTTGCCCTTCAGTGCTGACAGTCAACTCTTTGCCGTGCGGACGTTGGACGACACCACAGCGTTGCTCGCCGCAGTCGAGTCGCTCGCTCCCGGTACTCGCGTTGCGGTTATCGGTGCGGGATTTATCGGCGCCGAAGTGGCTTCTGCTCTCAAGACCCGCGAACTCGTACCCGTTGTGTACGAAACCCAGCCGCGACCACTCAATGCCGTGCTCGGTGAAAGTGCCGCACGATGGCTCGAGCAGCTGCCGGCTGACGCCGAAGTTGAAGTGAGAGTCAATCAGTCGATCTCTGATGTGGTCGTAACGGCATCGGGTGTGACTGTCGTGACGGCCGAAGGTAGTGAGGAGTACGCCCTCGGAGTCTTGGGAGTCGGAGCATTGCCCAATGTCGAGTGGGTGGCGACTAGCGGACTCACGATCGATCGAGGCGTTGTCGTGGATTGCTCACTACTGGCGGCGCCGGGTGTCTACGCCGTGGGTGATGTCGCATCTTTCCCGTTTGCCCGTGCCGGTCGGAGCGAAGTGGTTCGGATTGAACACTGGCAGATCGCTAATGATCACGCCACGTATGTGGCCCAGCACATTTGTGGCAAGACTGAGGACGATTTTGTTACCGTTCCATACTTCTGGAGCGATCAGTACGGCAAGAAAATTCAGATGTTGGGACACCCGAATCCCGCGGATGAAATTGAAATGGTGCTCGGCTCGGTGGATGAAGGCAAGTGGCTAGCCCACTATCGCCACGATGGTGTGATCACGGGTGTGTTGGCGCTCAACAATGCTCGCGAGTTGATGCTCTCGAAGCCTCTGCTCGAAGAGTAGGCGTTCAGCGGAGGCTAGAACGTTCCGTTCAGCGATCCGGTGGGTTGAAAGCGGAGCACCACGCTCGTTGCCGTCGCAGGCTTGGAAGTCGCGGAGCCAATGTAGTCAAGCAAGCAGATCTGACCCGCTTGAATCGTTATCGACTTCGCCGCCGTCAAGGGTTGACTCTTTGTTCCCGATGCATAGACGTTGAAGGTGTAGGTCCCGGGTGCGATTTGGACTGCCTTGTCGAAACAACCGTTACCACACCACGTTTGAGGAACCACGGTTGTGGAGTTGATGGGCAAAATTTGCACTAACGGGTGCGGCACCGACAAAGGTCCGTTGTAGACGTCTATCTGTTTCGTCGACGTACCGTTCCAGACCGCAAGAAATGTTTTGCTTGTATCTCCGGGCAACACTGATGGTGGAACAATTGTGGTCATTGCAGGGGCACCACTGGCGCTCACGTCCGTCTGAATGATCACATGGGCACCAGGTAGGGCAAACGTATTTAACGTCAAGATGGCTACTGAGCTTGGTGGTGCTCCGGCGTTTCTAACGGCGGCCTTGGCTAGTCCGGGGGTCGCTGAAAGGGGACCCACAACAGTGCCGAACTTCACGTTGCGTGCAATCGAGATTCCATTGAGATAGAAGTCAAAGGTCTTGCCAGGCGTTCCTTGCACCAGAGTGACAAGGCCGGTGGCTGTATTTGGTGCCGCGCTGGCGGCAGGGTTACGTGCCTGCATTCCAACAAGACATCCGAACGCAATAGTTGAAGCGACTACGAGTCGTGTGACGATGGAAGGCATTGTTCTCCTGAATTTAATTATCTCAAGGCTATTAGACAAGCGGTTCGGGGCGGCACGGTAAGCGCGACGACGCGCTTCGTCAAACTGCTCCTCATGCCGCCAGCATGAAAAGTGCTGATGGATAAAAGTTGGGACCGGAAAAACTGCGAACGGACCCCTGCATTGGATACTCTGACGAGCAGTCGAACCTTCCGGTGATGGCCGGGGGAGGAGCTTGTATGTCACGCCGATTTCACCGTATGTCCGCCGCCGCTGTCATGCTTACACTTGTCTCGTTTGCCGCACCTCTGACGGCCTCTGCCGGCTCCATCAGCGCTGGCACTCCCGTGCGGATTAGTCATACCTTCGTCACGGGACAGCCACCGGCATCACAGTTCCGGGGTAGCACGAAGGGTGATGGCTGGGGTCTAGCTGTCACGTCCGACCACGTCTACAACCTCTTTCACCACCAGACACACTTCACCGTTGACTGTCATCTCACCGCAACGGCGGAGGAATGTCCGAACTACCCGAGCGTCGTTAGCGATGGACAGCAGGGCTTCTCCTCGCCGATGGATGCATCGCTGTGGGTCGTCCCCGCCGAGCACCGCCTCTACGCCTACGCATACCAGTACTCCACGAAGTCGGCGGGCGTGGTCTGCATGAAGACCGATCAGCCCCTGACTCCCTACTGCGGCTTCACCCGCCTTTCGGAAATCAATCAGGCCGGTTATGCCCCGAATTATTCGGTGATTTCAAACACCGTCACGGTGGGCAAGCGCCACTACGCCTGGAATGGTGTTTCTGGGGCGAATACTGCTTCCCGCAACACGTTGATGTGCTTCGACGAAGTCACGCATGCGGCCTGTTTGAACCAGCCGTATCGGGTTCCAACGGGATCGACTTCGTTGGTGCGCCCGTTGCGCAATGTCGCTCAACTCCTACACATCGGAAACAACATAATTGTGACCTCAACGGGCTTGGACCGAGTGGAGAAGGCGGGCTGCTTCGATGTCGTTACGCAGTCCGAGTGCGAGGGACTCTGGCCCATCGATCTCCCCGAAGGCTCAAAGCCGGTTTCTTCGGTACCACTCCCGCTCCTTGATGCACAGGGATCCGGTATCGGCGTCTGCTTCCAAGGTCCCACCATGCCGTGTGTCGACCTAGAGGGTGTCGACGTTCCTACGCCCCGCGGACTGGCGTCGAGTATCGATCCGAGGGTGGTCGAAGACTTCAACGGCGAGCCCAGCGTGGTTGGATCGCGCATGTACGTCGCCATTGCCAATATTCGCAATTACAGCGACAACAAGGTGGCCTGTTACGACTTTGCTACCGAATCGACATGTCCTCACTTTCCGTTCCGCCCTTCGAATCTTCGGTTGCTCTACACGACGAATCAGGATCCTCAAGTGCCATCGTGCATCTGGTTGAACGCTGACGGCGGAAGTAGCCAGATTCAAAACTTCGATGCCTACACCACCCAGAACTGCGGACTCCATGCGCAGCGCATATTGGTCTCTGGATTTATTGAGCCAATCAATGCGTGTGAGGCTTTGACCTATCAGAAATTGACTATCAGTAGTCCGATTCCCAGCGCCTATTCGAATGGCACCGTGACTTTTGAAAATGGCAACGGGAATCCAATTACCGGTGTCACACCCCAGACAATTGACGAAAACGGGGATGTGGATCTCTCGGCTCTTGGACTGCAGAACCACCCTCGCTTCGTCCAGTTCAGCATCTCGCTCCCCGGAGCCCAGCACGAGCCCATCACGATGTCGCTTGAGTGGACGGCCGCCTACCACCCCGAATGTGTCATGCGAAGCCAAGTGGTCACAGAGATTCCGACCACGTCAACCACGTCAACCACCGAGCCCTCATCGACAACGTCGACTACTGAGATTTCCACCACGACATCCATACCCGTGACAAGCACAACGGTTCCCTCGGGTGGTCTGCCGCGGACGGGAAGCAACGTGGCTCAGACACTCCTCGTTGCTGGATCACTCATTGCATTCGGCTTGCTTCTGGAGGGTGTGTCGAGGCGACGTCGACTGAGTTGATTGCGAGGCATCTCATGAGTTCGACTCTTAGAGGTTTCGGAGCGCTACGTTAAAAAGAAACGCCCGACAGCCCCGGAATCGTCTTTTCGGCTCGACTGACTGAGTCGGCCCACTGTTCGCGAGCAGCGACGCGGAATGCCTCGTCGAGCTGTGGTGTGAAGGTCTGTGAAGGTGCCCACATCTGGGCAACGTCGCTCACCGAGAGCGAACCCGATGCCACGAGTGCCATAAGTCCAGCGCCACGAGTAGTGGCTTCGCGTTCACCGGAAACTTCGATGGTGCGACCTGAGGCATCAGCTAAAGCCTGCACGAGGTAGGAGTTGGCCGTCATGCCGCCATCGACGCGGACGGTCTCGATGGGGTAGCCCGTTTCGGACACGGCCGCATCAATCAGATCAACTGCGTTGTGAACAATGCCGTCGAGGACGGCACGGACCAGATGGGCCTTCGTGGATCCACGGGTGAGGCCAAAGAAAGCTCCGCGGGCGCCGAAGTCCCATTGGGGAGTGCCGAGTCCGGCGAGGGCCGGGACGAAGGTGACTCCGTCGGTGCTCTCAATGGAGCGAGCCAAAGTCTCAGTCTCGGCCGCATTGGCAATGAGGCCCAGATCATCCTTGAGCCACTCAATGCAGGTTCCGGCGCTCAGCATGATGCCTTCGATGCCCCATTCAATGCCACTGGCAGTACTGAAGGTCGGTGTGGGGAAGCAACCGGAGGGGTAGCGCGACATGGTCGTTGGGCCCTCAGGGCCACGAACTTGGTCCAACATCGCGCCCGTCCCGAACGTGATCTTGGTTTGACCCGGAAGAACACAGTTTTGACCGAACAGGGAAGAGGGCTGATCTCCGACGAGGGCGGTAATGAGCGGCGCACCCGGCAGGGCCGTGGCTGGTCCGATGGCACCGGCCGTGGGAACGATGCGAGCCAACATCTCTTCCCGCAGTCCGAGGACTTGCAGGGCGTGCTGGTCGTAGCTGGCCATGTCGATGTTGATGAGACCGGAAAGTCCAACGTTGGAGTGGTCGGTGACGTGATGCGCTCCTTCGGTCAAAATGAAGGTGATCCAAGACTCAATGGTGGCGAAGCGAATGTCGCCACTGGGCTTGCCGGCATTTTCGTAGAGCCACTTGGCTTTGGTGGCCAACTGATTGGGCGCCACGCGAACACCTTCGGGCTGGAGCATCAGACAGTCGATAACGGTCCGGAGGTCCTGCCAGCCGAGTGCCGGCCCCACGGGGAGTTTGGTCGTGGCATCGAACATGATTGTCGTGGCGCGCTGGTTGGCGATACCGACATAGTCGGCCGGGCCGGCTTCCGCCAGTGTCTCGTGGGCGCAGGCCAGAGCGAGCGTTGCAATCTCGAGTGCGTCTAACTCGACTTCGCCGGGATTCGGCGTACGGATCGTTAGCGGCTTTTGGTGCACGGCACTCACGTGCCCGGCTCCATCTACCATGGCGGCACGAACCGAAGTCGTGCCAACGTCGATGACGAGCGTGGTTACCACGCCTCGCCTCCAAGGCCCATGACACCGGGGTTCAAGATGTGCTTGGGGTCCAAGGCATCCTTCAGGGTTTCGAGCAGACCAAAGCCGGTACCGAGTGCGGTTGGCATAAAACGGGCCCGGTTACGACCGACGCCGTGGTGGTGACTGAGCGCACCACCGGCGGCCAAGACGGCGTTCGATGCGGCGTCCCAGGCGGCGCGGTAGTACTCCTCGAGACTGCCTTCGGGGCGAGCGGCAAAGGTGAAGTAGAGGCAGGCACCATCTTGGTAGGCGTGGCTCTGGTGCATCGTGGCCGTAACGGTGGACTCGACGCCCAGGAGGGCGGCCGTGACGTTTTCGTAGATGGTGTGCAAGGTGGACCACGGTCCCGCGATTTCAATGGTGTCGACCACGATGTCGCGCTCCCACAGCGGCGTCAAGGCGCTCACGTTGTTGCGGTGGCCCAGCCAGTGTTCGACATGGGCGTCGTCTTCGCGCACGGCTTTGGCGCACTCCTGCGCGACGATAGCCATGTTGGTCTCAACCAGTAGTTGATCGCCTTCGTCGAGCACGATGAGGGCGTTGCGTTCGAGTTCAAAGTTTCGCTTCGACTCCGGTACGTCGTAGAGGCGGAGTACGGCGGGTCGTGCACCACGCTGGATGATGCGACGGCAGGCCTCGAGCCCTTCGGCGACGGTGTCAAAGCTGTAGGCGGCACGCGCCTCAAACGCGGCCTTGTGGTGCAGCGCGAGGGTGGCCTCCACGATGATGCCGAGAGTGCCTTCGGACCCAACGAATACCTGATTGAGGTCGGGGCCCACTGCTTGGCGTGGGCCACGGCCACCGGTGTGAACGACGGAGCCATCGGCCAAAACGACCGTCAGACCGCGAACGATGTCTTCGATTTTGCCATAGCGGTTTGAAAGCTGACCAGCCCCACGGCAGGCCAACCAACCACCGACGGTGGCGAGATCGAATGACTGGGGAAAGTGGCCGACGGTGAGACCGCGAGCGCCCAGCACTTCTTCGAGGTCCGGTCCGAACGCGCCAGCCTGCACGGTGACAGTCAGCGACTCATCGTCGATGGCGATGATCTGGTCCATGGCCGTGAGGTCGAGCGCGATACCACCGGTGACCGGGATGGCACCACCAACGACGCCACTGCGGCCACCTTGTGGCGTTACGGCGACGCCGTGAGCATTGGCAATACGCAGGGTGTCGGAGACGTGTTGGATTGTCTGAGGCAGTACGACAACACCGGCGAGGGCAGGGACGACGCCCTTGCTAATCCAGCCAATTGTCAACGGCCACCAGTCGCGACCGTGTTCGTAGCGAATGCGCTCATCAGCGTTGAAGGGCACATTGGCGGCGGCCAGTTCGTCGAGAACTGCCAAGGGCAGTTCAGTTCCGGTGAACTTGACGGTGAGGTCACCCTCGGGTAGTTCGTTGGGCATGGTGGGAGTAGTCATTACGAATCCTTAAATAGCGAGGCCGGCGGCGGAAAATTCAAGCTCGACGAGTTGGCGATAGGAAGCAACTTCCTGGTCCTGCTGTGCGGCGTCCCAGCGCATGGTGGGGGCTACGAGGGCGGCGATTGATGCGGCGGCCCGCAGGGTGGCTCGAGCGTCTTGGATGTGCGCGCGGGTGCGGCGGGACAAGAGGTCGGTCAGCGTCACGGCCATTTCGTCGCGGGCGCTGTAGATGAATTCGGCCTTGAGGTAAGGCAGGCCCTCGATGGCAGTTTCGCCCAAGGACGAGTCGGCCTCAATCATGTCCGTGATGTGCTTGCGGGCAGTCCCG
>CALAYR010000066.1 GCA_937894805.1 uncultured Acidimicrobiaceae bacterium
GCCGTTCGTTAGCCCCGTGATGGTGCACGTCGTGTCGGGCGCCACAGCGGTGCAGGTGAGGCCACCGGGTGACGAAGTCACGATGTAACCGTCGATGGATTCGCCACCGTCACTGACCGGAGCCGTCCAGGAGACCGTGGCCTCGCCGTTTCCAGAGGCCACTGTCACGTTGGTCGGTGCACCAGGAACGGTCGCCTGTGGAGAGACCGAGGTGGAAGCCGACGAAGGCGTCGAGTTACCGGCAGTAGAGCTAGCCACCACGCTGAAGGTGTAGGCGGTGCCATTAGTTAGGCCGCTGATAGTGCACGTAGTCGCCGGTGCGTTCACGGTGCAGGTGCGACCACCGGGCGACGCCGTGACGGTGTAGCTGGTGATGGCCGAAGAACCGGCATTCGAAGGCGTCGTCCAGGAAATCGTGGCCTGGCCATTACCTGCGCTCGCGGTCACACCAGTCGGAGCACCAGGCGGTGTTGGAGCGACGGGTGTTGCACTCGTCGTTGCGCCTGAGGATGCGCCACCGGCATTCTTCGCCACGACAGTTGCGGTGTAGCTCGTTCCATTAGTCAGTCCCGTGAACGTACAGTTAAGGGCTGCGTTCGGGGTGGCGACGAGATTGATGACACAGGTCGTCTGACCAGGAATCGATACTTCGTAACTCGTGGGAGCATCGCCACTCGTCGGAGCCGACCACGTGACAGTTACTGAACCATTTCCGGCAGATGACGCTGCTGAAGTAACACTTCCTGGCGCCACTGGAATTACCGGGGTGCTTGACGTGCCGTTGGAGTTCGCCCACGCATATGAGTCAAAACGTGCGAATATGCCGCCCGCATTCGAATACTGCCCCGCTGGAGGATTAATAGCACTCAGCAAGGAGAAGCGATCCACCGCCAAGAAAACATAGAAGTCAGTGGGCGCCGGAGGACTTGATGCTTGCGTGTCGACGATGCAAGACCAAAACCCGTTCGACAGTGTTGGGGGCGCTTGGCAAGAGTAATTTTGATCGCTCGAAATCGTTCCGGTACTTTGACCGTCAACTCCCGCAGGCACCTTCCACTTAACGGTGTAGGTGCCATCGCCATTGGAGGTGAAGCTCACTTCACTCGGAGCGGCCTGTGGGGCGCTCAGAGTGGTAAAGCTAAACGCAACCGGCAACGTGATATCAGTAGTGGTCTGCCCCGACATTGAATAGCTCACAATTGAGGTGCTGAATGTTCCGGTCACCTGATAGGACGTCGACGGGCTCAACCAGCCGGACTCAGCCGGTGCGGTATTTGCCACAACTAGGCGGTCAACTGGTGTCCACGGCGCACAGTCGTCAGAAAAAACTGGTGGCGCCATGGTGCCGCCAGTGAAGGTTTCGGTGCACGTATGTCCGTTGACCGTGTACGAAAGTGTCCACGAATTCATCATGTTGTACATGTTGGGGGCCAACTGCAGTCCAGTCGATCCAATAAAACCGAGAATTTGCGGAAAGCTCGCCTGCTGGATCATTACTGGAGTCGCTGGACCTGATGAGTTGCCAGTGAGGGTTGGTGCAATGGAGACTGCCATACCGCTGGAAGTCACCGTTACTTCGCAGGACTGCACTGACGTCGACGTAGAGCAGAAAACTTGACTGGGATTTGTGGCGTTGTAGACCTTATAGCCAACAACCGCGCCAGGTGGATACGCCGATGGGGCCGACCAGGTCACCGTCACCTTGTTCCAGCTGGAATAGGTATAGGTGGCATTGCACACGGCGTAACTCGGAGTGGAGCAGACGGTCGAAGATCCGCCTCCACCGCCCCCACCTGAAGAACCAATCTTTGGCGAGAAGTTTGAGAGCGCCTTCGTCGTCGAGCCGTCTGTACCTTGGTAGGACACAACAGCGACGATGTAGTTGCCAGTGTCACTCGACTTGATTGTGTAGGGCGTTGGCGAAGTCGACAATGACGTGCACGTTGAGACCACTTGTGTAACGGTCAAGGTGTTACTGGTGCAGCTATAGAACGTCACCGTGGGTGAACCGGACGTTGAGGTCCAAGTACCCGGCGTGGCCATCACCATGTCACCAACTGCATAGTTCGGTGTCTGGGGATTTAATGATGGAGCGACGGTGTTGACTGCCGGTCCGCGCACGGAAGCAGCGACACCGGTATCGGTCGACGTGGCGGCCGTAGTAGAGCCGTTGGTACCCGTAGCTGTCACCGTGGCAAACATGTACTTGCCGTTGTCACTTGATCCCAGCGTGTAGGTCTGTGACGTGGCACCCGAAATTGCCGCACAGGCACTATTGGTAGCCGCGTTCGAAATGGAGGAGCTGCTGCAGCGGTACCAGGCGTAGGTGTACGTGCCAGTGCTAGTAGTCCAAGTTCCGTTCGACACGCTGACAGTGTCTCCCGATAGAAATACACCGGACGAAGTGGTGTCCGTAACGGCTGGAGCCACCGTATTCACTGCAGCGCTGCCAGTGAAGGTCAATTTGTCCAAGTAGGTGCCGGTGGCCTTGCGGTTAATCACCCACGCCACATTGCTCTCAGCTACGAGGGCCTGGGCGCCCGTCATGCCGTAAGTGGGGTCTGACTCCTCGTACCTATCGCCGGCCGTGTTATTGGTCGTGTTGATCAGTTGTGCCGAGGCGTTATACGTGGTAGTCGGATAGGTTGAACCCCCGTTGAGGTTCCATAGGTGTGTCCCGCCGTACGACAACGTGTCTGGTCGATACATCCCGGTGATTGACTGCGTCAACGACGCCGTGGATGTGTTGTAAACATTGATCTTGTTGGCACCGTAATCTGCAGCGTAGAGGTACGAGCCGACAATGGCCATTCCCCCTGGGAAAGAAGTTCTCGTCAACGTAATGGTGGAGGTCAACGTGAGTGTTGCTTCGCTGATCTTGTAGATCTTTGAGTAAGCCTCGAGACTGCCAACCCACAAGTTCGATCCATCAGAAACCATCTCGACCGCATTGCTATTCAAAAGGAAGAGGCGATTCGTAACCGTCCCGCTGGCGATGCTGAAGGCATCAATTTCGCTACCGGGGTAGCAATAGATTCCAGGACAAACATTGCTCTTACTCATTCCCAGGTACAGAGTGTCGCCTTCGCCCGTGATTGATCTAATTGGCAAGTTCGAATAGGTCGCCAAGATTGTGCCTGACGCCGAGTCGACCTTCACCAATTTGTTGTACGTCACGACCCAGACAATGCCGTTCGCGACGTAGAGGGCGGCGGGCGGACCGCTGATATTGACGGTGTCTGAGGGGAGAATTATTGTCTTCACCAATGAGCCATCTGCCTTGCTGAATCCGTAGAGAGCGTAGGACGCTACTTGGAATCCGAGTCCCCAAACGAAATTCGAGTCCACCGCGAGCGTGCTGGGGTAGACGGTCATCTCCGTTGAGCTGACAACTGTCCACTCTTTGCTCGCCGTGGCCGAAGCAGGAGCAGGTTGCTCCACCACCACGCCGGTTACCATCACCAGAATCGCAGTAAAGACGACGGCGAACCGCTTTACTCCGCTAGCGATTGACGCACTGGTTCGCTGGAAAAAGTTCATGGATGCTCCCGAATACCTCAAAAGTGAAGTGTTCGACCTCTGAACACTTCCGTACTAGGAGTATGGGATATAAGTCCAAAATTGCTGGACACCCATAGTGGGTTGCGAAACGCAGCCTGAATGCACCGGACGGTGGGATCTCGGAAGAACTACCCGGCTACTTCGGCCAGAAAATCCCGAACAATGGTCTCGGTGAGTTCCGGATGGTCTACGTGCGTTCCGTGGCCACACTGAGCAAATCGATGTAATTTCCCTGTTCCGAGGGGTAGAAACTCCATAATCTCTTCTTGAAACTCAATGGGGCAGGCGGGATCGTCTTCACCCCCGAGGACCAGAACTGGGCAGACAATTTTGCCGAACTCGGGCAGGAAGTTAAAACTCCTCCAGGCCCCTTCATCAGGACTTACACCCTCACGCCAGAAGTAGATCAGGGTTTCGGGGGTAAAGATCCCGTTGCGCAGTGGCCAGGGCGTGGAATCGCTCTGGTTGTAGTGGGGGCGACAGAGACGCTGGAATTCCAGCATATTTTCAAGGTTCTGGTCCGTAAAGAAGGCTTTGGCGGCTGCTTCGACTTCGGGACCGCCGAGTCGGCGATAGACGGCGTAACTCGCCTCACCGGGATCGCTCCGCCCTTGGGTGCAGGAAAGGACAATCGCTCCGGGGTGCTCCGGGAACTGAGTCACGTAGGACTCAGCCACGAAGCCACCGAAGGAATGACCCAAGACAATGGGCTTTTCAATATCAAGGGCCTCGCAGAAGCCCTTGATGTCCTGACCCCACTGAAAGAGGTTCAACGACTCCAGGGGGCCTCGCTCACTGCGGCCATTGCCTCGGTGGTCGAGATAGACCACTTGGGCCACATCGGCAAAACGATCGTAGAAACCGCGCATGCCGTGGTGATCAAAGCCGGGCCCACCGTGCAAGACGAGCAACGTCGGCTTTTCAACGATTGCTCCATCAACGAGGGCCAGCTTTTCGCCCACGACCTCGAAGTAAATCCGGACACCGTTAACGAGCACTCGCACTATCGCTCCGTTTCGCGCATCGCGGCCAACGTTGCATTCACCATCGAGGCACTGCCCGCGGCGTCCTCGAGGGCCCACCAGTGCCCCCGGCCGGCAATGTGCTCCACCCGTGCACCCAGCGCAGTAGCGACCTCAGTGGCCAAGGTGGCGTCGCCGAAGGCATCATTTTCAGCAATAAGTACGGTGCCGGGTGCCTGACAGGGAGTCAACGCACCTCCCCAATCAGCAAACGGGTTCGGCGTGGCCGAGCGGTACAAGCTCAGAATGCATTCGGCCATTTCCGCATCGGCCATACCGGCCAACTTCAAAGCACCAGCTTCGGGAACGCCAAAGAGTTGGAAAACTCCGGCGCGATCGGTTAGTGATGTGGCCAGCTGATCGGCCCAGAAATGCTCCCCCGCCTCGGACGTCTGCCAAATATCGGCCAGTCCGTGCCAGATGTAGTCAGGGTGGAGCGCATTCGCGAGGTCAACGGTCCACGAGGCGAGCAGGTCGCTTCGTCGCCGCGCCACTTCCAGCGTCAAGATGGCGCCCCAGTCGTGACCAACTAGGTCCACCGGTGCACCCAACGA
>CALAYR010000067.1 GCA_937894805.1 uncultured Acidimicrobiaceae bacterium
GGTAGTCGTCCTTAGTTGCCGTGAAACCGGCGGGTCGTGGCGAGCCAAAACCGGGGAGCGAGAGAGCCACGCTTGGTTCTGACAACTCCGCTCGAAGGTCGTCCCACAGGCTTGCGGTTTCGGGAACACCATGCAGAAAGACAATCATCGACACCTCAATTTCAACTCGTACGTGAAGGTTAGTGAGACGCGCGATAACGGCGTTGAATACTTCGGCACAGGCCAGCGACCACCACCACACTGAACGAAACAAACACGGTGCCTAATTGAAACCGGAACCGTTGATTCTCTCCGACGTCAGTAGCGTTCATCACGAGAAAGCCCTGGGCCACGAGTAGCCACGGCAAGAAGTACTCCAGGCTGGCGGCGCGGCGACGGCGCCAGCTCCGCACGACCAAGTACAACCCCCCAATGATCGTCGAGAGCGTGAGGAACAGAGCCAAGGGCGACCTCGAAGGCCAGTCGACACCGGAGTAACGAAGATTCTGCTGCGCATCGAGCGTGCGGATTGGACGTACCTGTCCACCAAGCACGGTGTCGTAGATATGGGCGTAGCCCGACAGCATCCCCGTCTGCGGCAGCGGGCATAGGAAGTACTGATCTGATGGCACTGACCAAATGGCCAAGCCTCGCATCACGTGGTTGACATATTCCCCGGGGGCGTGCCGAATGAACTGAATGCTGTCCGACATTGATGTCGCGGCAATACCTCGATAGGCATCGTTGTTGTAGTTGATCGCCCCAGTCGACTTCAGCACTTGCGTCCGAACCGTCTAGCCATCTTGAGAGTAAGGCCCGACTTTGCCGTACTGCTCGTAAACGGCCAGTGGAGAAAAGGGTTGGACAAAGACAAACAGCGAATAGTCATCGGAGTTGGTTATGCGCACAAGCCGCTCATAGGCCGTCAGGTCGGTGGTGGCTCGAGCCAGGTTCATGCCGGCCCACGTCGAGGTCATGGGGGTGTGGAACATCACCGTTGATTTCACAACAACGAGAGCCAGCACGATGACCGGCCCCAGCGCACCCTTCTTCAGTGCGGGTCGGGCCGCTGGATAGAGCCACCACACCATTCCAAGAATCGCGATGAATATCACGGGCTGCAGTGACGTGACGTATAAACAGAGCATCGCTCCCGTGCCGGTAAACCAGGCGGCGTTACGCGTCGTTGGCTCCTGTGCGAATCGAACTGCGAAATACGTACTCGCCGTAGCCAGCGCGGCGGCCGTTCCCACGTAGAGCACACTTTGCGCAAAGAAGAGCTGGGCCGGATCGAGATAGACCAGGACAATGGTGACCATCATGGCCGTACGGGCGCCAACGCGAAGGCGCGTCATCGTCTTAAACGTCCATAGACCCGTGGCCACGTAGAGCGCGCCGCAGACGAGACGCATGACCAACAAACCCAGACTGTGCGGCAGATGGAGCAGCAACCCCACTTCCAGATTGAACAGTGGTGGCTGCATGTGCAAGTTCCACACCGTTGGTACTAGATGGTCTTGCAGCAACTGGGGGTCAGCCAGATGCCAGAGATTAAAGAAGGGGCGCAGCGAGACAATCGCGCCGTAGTCAAATCGATGAGAAAGAGTCGAGACGACAACGTAGAGCGTCGATCCAACTGCGGCGAGCCAGCGACGCTGCGATGCAGTTCCCTCTTGCGCGGATGACACGATGCGGAGCCTACAACCGACTTCTGGCGGAACTCAGGGGCGCTTAATTCTTCAGACGGTAGGTCAAGCCCGAGACGCGGCTGATGCGCTTGACTACGGCACGCCGGAGAGCCACTTCACTGCCCACCACGGTGAGCTTGCGAATTGCTCGCGTCACGGCCGTATAGATCAACTCGGCCGAAAGGAGTGGACTCTCTTCACCGGGCAGACAGGCAACGACCTCGCGATACTCCGAGCCCTGACTCTTGTGAATCGTCATGGCCCAGGCGGGAACGAGGTACCCCACTGCCGCCAGCGGCAGGAGAGGGCGGTTCGCAAAGGCGACGTGGAGCACTCCATCGTGCATCACCACGACCCCGAGGTCACCATTGAACACTTCAAGATGCTTTTGATTCCGCGTCACAAGAACTGGTTGCCCAATGCTGAACTGGCCCGGGGAGGTAAGACGAAGTTCATCAAGGTGTGCGCGCACTAGTTCGTTCCAGTAGCGCACGGAACCGGGGCCCCGGTGCGTGGCCGCCAGAATTGTGAAGGATCTAGTCAGTAAGAGTGCAAGAGCAACGTCACCTCGGTGTGCCGTTCGCACCAGTCGACGGGCGTGTTGAAAGACGCGCTGGTGTACCGCATCTTCAGTCGGTTGCTCAAAGAATGAAATGTCGGGCAGTGAATTGCGAAGTTGCGCCACCACGGCATCGACGTTCTCGGGGTGACGGCGTACCGTTCGAATGGTGCTCGCCAACAGTGGCAGCGCGTCGTTCTTCGTGCGCTGCACAACTGAGAGGCGCGTCATGAGGGACTCCATGTTGGCCGTGTCGTCGACCACGTCCGCCAAGACTGCTCCAACGTTGACCGAAGCCAGCTGGTCGGGATCGCCGACGAGGAGAATGTGGCAATTCCGTTCGCTCTTTCGAGTGGCCGCGAAGAGAGAGTCGAGCACGGGGAGATCGGCCATCGATACTTCATCCACGATGATGATGTCGAGAGCGGGGAGCGTGGCCCGCGAAAGATTGTCCGGGCTAACGCCCAGAAGTCCGTAGAGGGTGCCACTGCGCTCGGTGTCTTGCACCAGTACGCGCCAGCTTTCGGTTGCGCTCGCCGCGAGACTCTCACTCGCCCGTCGTTCGGCCTTCGCCGTTGGTGCGGTGATGGCAAACCGCAGTGAGCCGGCGGTCAGCCCCTTCGATACCGCGAGTTCGTCGATAACGCGAAGGGCCCGAGCGGTTGACCACGTCTTGCCCGTTCCCGGTCCGCCAGTGAGGATCGAGACCGAGCGCTCATTAAGCAGTTCGGCAATGCGTACCACGTGGGGAATATCGATGGCCAGCGCCGTACCAGCTGCTTCATACGATGCGCCGTTGAGTCCTTCAAGTAATGGTTGCGTGGACCTGCGCGCGTCTAGCAGGAAGCGTGCAATTCGTTCCTCGGCGGCGGCGAGGCGTCGAAGGTAGAGATACCGGTCCCCGACTAAGACCAGAGGAGTCCCCACGAGGGTGATTTCATCAGCACTGGCCGCGACTTCACAGAGGTCGGGACGGGCGTAGAGGAAGCTACGAATCTCGTCGCCACTCAGTTCGCCGGCCCACGACGTGCGGTCTTCGCCGTCGATGTCCACCGCCACGTGGTCCAGACGGGCCATGGCCGCCAAGCCACACAACACGTCCATCGATGGTCCTTCAACGATTTCATTGGCGAACCGTCGCACAATCGCCGAAGCCAACATGCGATCACTGCGCTGAATTTCAAGAGTCATACTCAGAGATCTCCCAGCGTGCGTGACGCCTCAATAATGGCTCGAGGATTCGGCTGCCAATGGAATGATCCGTCTTCGACCGGATCCTCGGGACGAGCTGCCGAACGGAGCAGAAAGTAGGCCGCTCCACCGAGGTGAACGGTGGGGTCGTAATTAGGCATCGTTCGCACGAGGTGTCGATGGAGCGCCACCAGATACAAGGTGGCCTGCAGCGCGTAGTCGTGGGCGCTCATGTAGCGAGCAATCTTCTCTGGGGCGAAGGGACGTACTTCACCAGGCATCTGATCAGTCTTGTAGTCAATAATCACGAAGGAGCCGTCATCGCGCTGGAAGACCAAGTCCAGACTGCCCACTGCGAATCCTTCGGAGAATCCGTCGGCCACCTCGAGAGTGGCAAAGTAGGCGTCAAAAATGCTGCGACCATCGGCACCCGAGTCGTCGAACTCACGCATCGCGCGAGCCAGAGCCCGAATCTGCTCGGGACGGGTCGTCTCACCGAGTGAGACCATGAATCGCATTTCCGTAACGCTTCGACCTTCGGGAATTTCGGTCAGGCTTCGCCCATCGAGGTAGGCCAGTGGCGTCGTGGCTGCGGCCGTGAGGGTGCGATACAAGACTGAGTCGTTTCTGGGCACCGCCAGTCCCTCGTTGGCGAGTTCCCGCTGCGCCAACGCAATCACGTCAACGCCAACTTGACCGACCGAGTGTTCCAAAACGGCGTGAATGGCCCGACCTAGTTCCTTACCGGCCAGTGCGCCGAAGGCCCCCTTGACGTTGCTGGCAATCGCGTCACTGTCTTCAATCAAGAATTCGTCTTCGCCCTGGAAGCCTTCACTGTCGGGGAGGGCCACCGTTGACGGGGCGTCACCTAAGCGTTCGGCCATCTGCGTATACGACCATCGTCGCTCGCGGAAGGCCACGGGAATGGGCGATCCACTCACGTACTTAGTGGCCAGTTCCGTAGTGATCACGGGAACATCCTCAACGCCAGTGGGCTCCCCACTCGGAGCTTTGCTCCCGGGCAGCGGGTGGCCGTGCTTCGAGAGAGCGATGCTGGGGATGTCACTCCACAGTGGCGTCAAGTAGTCAACGACGACGTCATCGGTCGGTTTCGGGAAGGAACTGCCCTCGACATAGCCCGCGAGTACTTCCGGGAACGGGTGGTTCGTAACTGACGAAGTCACACCCTCGCCGTCACGCTGCGTAAACATCCGAACCCACTCGGGACTTTCCGGCTTGTAGAAACCACTCGGGCCGGGCACCAACACCCACGCCACTAGGTGGCGTACCGCACGCGTCATTGCGACGTAGATCATGCGTCGCGTTTCGGCGGCTAGGTCGGCTCGACGACGAACCTTGCGCTCAAGAACCTGGCCCCAAGGAATCAGGGAGGCCACATCAATTGTTACGCAGCCGGGGTCGTCCCAGCGGATGAGTCCATTGAGTCGTTCATGCTCTCTCGTCGAACGTTCAATACTCGGGAACTGACGAAGCATATAGGGCAGAAGAACCGTGGAGAATTCGAGACCCTTGGACTTATGGATCGTCATGATCTGCACGGCGTCTGATTCTGTCTCCAGCCGGCGCGCCTCGACCTTTTCATCACTCGACTCCGTCTCACGGGCGGCATCGAGCCACGTCAGCAAGAGTGGGAGTGCTCGAATGTCACGACACTCTCTCGCCAGCGCTTCGGTCAGGTGAAGAAGGTCGGTGATGTTGCGTTCACCATCGCGAGTCGCGAGCGTCGTCTCCATCACTTGTTGACCGCGAATAAAGCGCACCACCGCCGAAACGCCATAGCGGGCGAAGTCGCTCACTACTTCGCTGATCCGCACGTGGAGATTCTCAATATCCCTAAACCAGGTCATGGCCAAGGCGGCGGTGTAGGCAACGTGCTCCGGCTCAGCGAGGGCAGCTAACAACAGACGGAGATGGAGAGCCGCGGGGCTCTTAAAGACATCATCATCGGACGAGGAGACCGACGGAATGTGCTGTGCCCGAAGCGCCGACTGGACCATCAAACACTGACGATTGGTGTAACAGAGGACGGCAATGTCGGAGTACTTCTCGCCTCTTCCGTGGAGCAACTGAACGTAACGAACGATGTCATCTTCCGTAGTGTCACTCTTCGACTCATACTTACCCGCACGAATATGCACGGATGCGTTGAGATCACCGACCGCGAGAAGGTTCTTGGACTTTTCCATCGACTGGGGCCAGGCGCCCGCGGGTTCGAACGTAATGGTGGACGACGGGGCACTGGTGACGGGGTAGGTGAAGGATGCCCCCCGAAAGACGGTGTTCACCGCGTCGAGGATCCCCTCGGTTGAGCGGTGGTTGAAGTTCAAAGTGGAAATCGGCACGCCTTCGCGCTCGCACTGATCGCGCACGGCGAGGAAGGTGTCGACGCTGCCCGAGCGAAAGGCGTAGATGGCCTGCTTGGGGTCGCCGACCATTACCAGGCGCGTTTCCGGGGCACCCTTAAAGAGATCTTCAAAGATGGACCACTGCAGAGGATCGGTGTCTTGGAATTCGTCGATCATCACGACACGGAAGTTGTGGCGCATCTCCTGCTTAAACGCTCGCCCGTGTGGTCCGTCGAGCTGGCGGCGAAGCGCCACCAGGAGGTCACCAAACGTGGTGAGGCCAGCCGCCTCAAGGAGTTCGACGTAGCGGCGCGACGTCTCTTCGACAATCATGCGGCTAAAGAGTGCGACCTCTCGGTGGGGATCATCGACGAGATCGGCTTCCCGCCCGGCGTGTTCAACCTCGTCACCGGCGTGGGCCCGGTGGTGGGCGAGGCCATCGCCGTCCACGCGGATGTGGACATGGTCAGCTTCACCGGCAGCACCCGTGCGGGTAAGCGGGTGGCCGAGGTGGCCAGCCAGACGGTGAAGAAGGTCGCCCTCGAACTGGGTGGCAAGAGCGCGAACGTGATCCTGGAGGACGCCGATTTCTCCAAGGCCATCCCCGACGGCGTGGGCAAGTGCTTCCTGAACAGCGGCCAGACCTGCACCGCTCTCACCCGCATGCTCGTGCCGCGTTCGCGACTGGCCGAGGCCGAGGCCATCGCCGCCGGCGCTGCGCAGATGGCGTTCCAGCCGGGCAACCCGTTCGAAGAGGGCAAGATGGTCGGCCCGCTCGTGTCGGCCACCCAGCGCGACCGCGTGCGTGGGTTCATCCAGACCGGCATCGACGAAGGCGCCACGCTCATCGCCGGCGGCCCCACCGCCCCCGAAGGCCTGGAGCAGGGCTACTACGTGCAGCCCACCATCTTCAGCAACGTCACCCGCGACATGACCATCGCGCAGGAAGAGATCTTCGGCCCGGTGCTGTCGATCATCCCGTACGACACCGAGGAAGAGGCCATCGAGATCGCCAACGACACCATCTACGGCCTGGCCGGTGGTGTGTGGGCCGGCGACGCCGACCGCGCCAAGGCCGTCGCCCGGCGCATCCGCGCCGGCCAGGTGGAGGTCAACGGTGGACGCTTCAACCCGTCGGCGCCGTTCGGTGGCTACAAGCAGAGCGGCCTCGGTCGCGAAGCCGGCAAGTTCGGCCTCGAGGAATTCCTCGAAGTGAAGGCACTGCAGCTCTGACGTGACCTCATTCGGCCACACGGCTGGGTGATACTGGGCGACGGATATGTCCGCCGCCACCATCGACACGACCGGTCAACTCGCCCACCCGGCGATGCGCAACCAGATCAGTCGAGTCCCGTACCTTCCGGGGCTCGATGGTCTGCGGGCCATCGCCGTGGTGGGCGTGATCGTGTACCACGCCAACCACGGGTGGCTCAGCGGCGGGTTCTTGGGTGTGGAGGTGTTCTTCGTCATCTCCGGCTACCTCATC
>CALAYR010000068.1 GCA_937894805.1 uncultured Acidimicrobiaceae bacterium
ACGCACATGAGATAACGACCTTGGGCGCGACCCTTACGGTCGCCACCACGACGACGAGTGTTCTTCTTGCGAGAGCCGGCCGAAGAACCCTCAGCAGCGTCGGGCGCCGATGCTTCAACTGGCGCATCGGCGGGGCGTCCCTGACGGGGTTGGGCGGAGCTGGACTGACCAGAAGCACCGCCTTGCCCGGATCCCTTGCCTCGACGGCGGCGATTGCGATTGCGATTGGCATTTGCCGATCCCGCTGGGCGGGCCTCGCCCTCAGAGCGCGTCTCACCGGCCGGGGTCGACGGAGCGGGGCGGGTGTCGCCAATCTTGGGGGCCGGACGGGTGTCGCCAATCCGGGGGGCTGATGATTCGTTAGTCGGACGAGGGGTTTCGTCGGTCACGAAGGGTGCTCCTAGCGTTCATTACGCGACACTTACGGTCGCGGACTGTGGAGCCAAAAGAACGATGCCGCTGGAGAGCGGTTGGATTCCTTGGCCATCACGGTCGATTAATTGGTGGTCCCGCGTCGCCCTGATGAGCGAGATAGCGGGTTCTACGGCTTTTGGTTGCCCCGAAGGGCGAAGGCCCCGGAACGGTGTTACGAGTTGGGCGACGATGGTGTCTACGCCTTCAACGGTGGGGGTATGAATGTTCGACTTGATGTTGTCGATCACGGCTCTTCCCTTACGTTCGCGTTCTACGGTAAGTGACAAGGCACCTACCGCACGCTGGATTCGATATTCGAGCGCAGGTCCGATACAGCCTTGGACCACGAGCTCCCAACAGAGACAGGCTACTTCGTTCAGCGGGGATTATCCGGTACCGCCAAAAAGGCCGGTAGCACTGGTCTTACTGCCCCCAGCGAGACTCCGACGCCAGCCGATCAGCCAGATTTAGCGATTCGTAGTGTTGATCGCCGGGGCAATCCGAATCGGCTTCACCGGATGCTTGACGAGGTAATCAAAGGTCTGGGCGACCACGGGCGCTGCCGACGACGCCCCGTAGCCACCCTTTCCGATGACACAAAGCACGACGTACTTCGGATGAGGTACGGGACCAAATGCGACAAACCACGCATTGGGCTCTTGTCCTGGAGAGTTTGATGCCGTGCCCGTCTTGCCCGCGATCGGAAAATCGCGGAGCGAGAAATGGGCGTAGCGCGTAAACGGACTGTACGCCGTTCCATCGGGACTTCCCACCACGCCCAGGAGGCCCTGCAGAATCGGCCCACGGATTCGTTCGGGCAAGCTGACGTGGCCGAGCACTTTCGGACCGTAGGACTGAATTACTTGGCCGCGGGCGTCAACGACGGCGGAAACGACTTCGGGAGCGTACCGAGTCCCCCCGTTCGCGAAGGTGGCAAACGCATTCGCCATCTCGAGCGGCGTTACCGCCGTCGAACCTTGGCCGAACGCCATCTGCAGATTGTCTCCCGTGAACCAGTCCACGTTCGGAAAGGCCTTCGGAGCTTCGGCGTGGAGAGCCTTACGCACCGTCGGTGAGTCCACGCGACCGACGTTTTCATCGGGCAAGTCAATCTGCGTTGGTGAGTCGAGACCGAAATCGGACGCGACGTTTTGAATCGGCGTCAGGCCATACCGTCCGGTCTGACTCCAAAAGAGATAGCCCAGTTGGTAGAAGTAGACATCGGAGCTCACCGTTAGTGCTCGCGCCAAGTTCACGTACCCCGATCCGGCGGCTTCGTCACCGTGGAAAACGCAGCCGTGATAGCCCTGTAGGCAGCCCGGCACCTTGTAGGTTCCCTTGTCATTGATTACCTTGGACGCCGACTGGATTCCTGTCTGCAGCATGGCCGTCGCCGAAATCATCTTGAACGTTGAACCGGGTGTGTACTGGCCCTGAATGGCGAAGTTGTTGAATGCGCCCGTCGACAGCAGGGATTGAAATGTCTTGTTGGAGAGTCCCGTGACGAACTGCGACAGGTCGTAACTGGGGTAACTCGACATAGCGAGAACGTGACCGTTGTTGGGGTCGAGCACAATCGCCGCCCCGTTGGGCGCCGGTGGATAGACGCCCGATCGGCCGTCGATGGTGCGTCGCGTCCGCAGAATCGAGGATTCCAGATAGCCGTCCAGTGCCCGCTGCAGGCCGGCGTCAAGATTTAAGACGAGAGAATTACCAACCTGCGCCGAAGAAGTTGTGACGGTTCCGAGAATGTCCCCTCTGCGGTTGACCCGCAAGACACGCTTGCCGTCGATGCCTCGAAGATAGGTTTCGTAGAACGATTCGATTCCGGCTTTCCCAATCTTGGAGTCCATTTGGTACCCCATATCGGGTCGCGAGGCCAGCTCGTCCCCATTGATGGGCCCCACATAGCCCAACAAGTGTGGCGCCACTTGGCCCCCGAGCGGGTAGACGCGATGAGAGACACGGGTCAAGCTCACACCCGGAAACTCCGACTTGTGCAGCGTTAGATACTCGATCAGATTCGCGGGAGTATCGAGCAGAATTGGTATGGGCTGGTAGCGGTCGTAGCGCAAGTCACCCAAGATGCGATCGAGCTCCGCATTCGATTTTCCAGTGAGCTCCGCTAACGCACCCTTGACGTCGGGGTGCAGTAGCGCTTCGGCATACGAGAGCCGCAGTTCGGTCGTCGTGACGTTGCCGACGAGTGTCACGCCGGTGCGATCTCGGATTTCTCCACGAGATGCCGGTATCACGCTGGTTCGGAGGGCATTGTTACGGGCGGCCTTTAATGATGCTTCATGGTCGACCACCTGCAGAAAGAAGAGCCGAGTAACCAAGAGCCCGAGCATCACCGCAAAGGCGCCACCGATGACGCGCCACCGCACGTCAGGGCGGTTTCGCACTTCGCTCGGAGGTGCCACCAGGTCTCGCAGCCCCACGGTACGTCGTTCGTTGATTCGACGACCACGTCCGCGGAAGGGATTGATTGTGTACCACGGCGCCCACCAACGCGTGAACCTCGGCGTCGTCGAGCGGCTACACCACGGCTTGCGCTTCACCATCGGTAGCCCTCAACGTCACCAACGAGCCGACGCCCAAAGAGCGCCGTGAAGCGAATGGCTACGGCAAAAACAAGAGCGTTCACAACCATCGTGGCGCCGAGGTCGCCTCGCCAAAATTGGAAATTGCCCGTGAGGGTTGCGGCAAGAACTAGGAGTACTGGGGTGATAAAACCAACGGCGAGGCCTATCGCCGAAGGCATCCACCACGCCGCAGCCTTGAAGTCGCCAATACCTTCACGGCCCATCTGACCTGCGACATAACCCACTAAGAGCCCAAGGGCAATAAAGAGACCGAATGGCGTGCTGACATGGGCGTCAAAGAGGGCGCCGGTGGTCGCTCCCGCCACCAAGGCTGGCGGCGTGCCCCCCAAGAGGCCGACAACCAGCGTCCACAGCCAAATGCCCATAATCACCACGCCACCAATCCGAAGATTGGAGAGGACCGACACCTGAAGCGCCGTGATCACGATGCTGGACACAATCACACGCACGACCCAGAGGTTCACGTACCGGGCTCCCACGCAATCACTGTGACGTACGAAAGATTCTTCAAGTCCGCCACAGGCTTGAGCTTGAGGTCATACGTCGTAGCACCTGGTGTCAACGTCACGCCCGAAACCTTGGCTACGGGCAACCCGGCGGGAAAGAGACCGCCCTGGAGTCCATTCGTGGCAAAGACAGTGCCCGGCGTCAACGTGGCCTTAAGCGGGATGGCCGTCACGCTGAGAGCGTGATTGAGGCCCCGCCCACTGACAATGGCGTTGACTTTGCCGTCACCGAAAGTACAGCCGACGGAACTAGCGGCGTCGCTGAGTAGCTGAATGGTGGCACCGTGCAACGTCGTCGTAACAACGCGCCCGATGAGACCGCCGTTACCTACGACCGGCATTCCCACTAAGACGCCCTCATTGGTGCCCTTGGAAATTCCAATACTGGCAATGAAGTTGGTGGGTGACTGCTCGTTCACCTGGGCCGTAATGGTCGGGAGATCATTGACGTACGGCACGTCCAGTGTCGCAGAGAGCTGGCGCAATTGGCGATCAATGGCAGCAGACTCGTTCGCGTGAAGTTGTGCTTGGCCCAA
>CALAYR010000069.1 GCA_937894805.1 uncultured Acidimicrobiaceae bacterium
CGTCGAGCTCTACGACTCGATCCTGCTCGTGGACACCTTCTCTTCTTCCGAGGCCCTCGGTATGGGTTCCAGTGTTTCCTCGAAGCGCAAGATGACCCAGACGGCCGCCTTCAAGTTGGGCGAGATGGTCCGCGTCGTTGGTGACGACGGCCAGGACGTAACGCCCGGCACCGAAGAGATCGGTCGCCTGATGATCGGTGGCCGTAATCCCATGGGCTACTACAAGGACCAGGCCAAGTCCGACGCCACCTTTCAGACCATCGATGGCATTCGCTACTCAGTGCCCGGTGACATGGCCAAGGTTCGTGAAGACGGCTCCATTCACCTCTTGGGTCGCGGCAGCCAGTGCATCAACACGGCCGGAGAAAAGGTCTTCCCCGAAGAGGTCGAAGAGTCCCTCAAGACCCACCCCGCGGTGGCGGATGCCTGTGTGGTCGGCACCCCGAGCGATAAATACGGATCACAAGTGGTCGCGGCCGTTGAGTTCCACGTCGGGCAGAGCGCCAGCGAGGCCGAGTTGATTGAGCACGTCAAGTCCAAGCTCGCGAGCTACAAGGCCCCCCGGGCCGTGCGGGTGGTGGAGACGATCGGTCGGGCCGTCAACGGCAAGATGGACTACGCCCGCCACCAGCGCGAAGCCATCGAGTGGCTCGCAACGCTCACCCACTAAACAGTTCCCTATGACTTCGTGGCGAACGCTGATTCGGCGCTTCGCCGTCTTGGGTCTCACGGGCTTTGGTGGACCCCCGGCCCACCTGGCCTCCCTGCGCAAGACCTGGATCGAGAGTGGCGAGATCGCCTCGGCCGAGTTTGAAGACGCCCTCGCCAGTGCCTCACTGCTCCCCGGTCCCACCTCGACCCAGATGGCGATGTGGGTCGGCTGGCGCCAGCGCGGCACGGTCGGCGCCTCGTTGGCCGCTCTCCTCTTTATTACCCCCGCCGTGCTGCTCGTCACGGCTCTCGCCATCGGTCTCTACTCCAACCAGGAGTGGGGCCACTGGATCTTGAATGGGGCGACCGGGGCCTCGTGGATGATGCCGGCCATCGTGCTGACGACGACCTGGTCCCTCATTCCTCCGGCCATGAAGGACCAACTGCGCTCGAATCGACCTTCAGTGGAGAGTCGCTGGTTCTTCGCCTGGCTCCTGCTGGCCGCCGTCGCCGAACAGTTTCGCGCCGTCAATCCCCTACTCGTCATCGTCTTCGCCGGGTCCGTCATGATGTTCAGAGGACGAAGCCAGAACCTCGACGCCCGGCCCGCTTTGCTCTGGTCCGCCTGGAGCGTGACGCCCACCGTGGCCGGACTGGCCCTCAAGATTGGACTACTCAGTGTCGGAGGGGGCTTTGTCATCGTCCCGATCATGCGGGCCGACGTGTTAGCCCACCACTGGATGAGCCAACAGGAGTTCATCGTGGCCGTGGCTCTCGGCCAACTAACGCCCGGCCCGGTATTCAGCACCATCGCGGCCATTGGCTACTTCGCCGCCGGACTACCTGGCGCTCTAATTGGTGCCCTCCTGGCCTTCCTCCCCTCGTATCTCGCGGTCGTGACGCTGGCGCCAAAGCTCGATCGGCTGCGTTCGAACCCCAACGTGCGCCAGTTCTTCCTTGGGGCCCTGCCGGCCTCGACCGGCCTTATTTTGGGCACCCTGCCCCTCTTCGCCGTCTCGATTCACCAGTGGGTGGGGGCCGTAGCGGGCCTCCTCGCGGCCGTCGCGCTCGTCACCAAGCGGGTGCCGGTGGCCCTGGTTTTACTAGGCGGTGTGGTCGCCGGAGTGTTGCTGGCACATCCTTAATTGGCCCACGCGGGAACGACTATTGTCTTCTCGTTACCAACGAGTAACCCCCGCAACAGGAGGAATCCATGCCAGAAGCAGTAATCGTCGCCACCGGTCGCACCGCGATCGGCCGAGCCTTCAAGGGCTCTCTTTCCGAGTGCCGTCCTGACGACCTCACCGCCCACGTGGTGAAGGCCGTTCTCGCCAAGGTTCCCGAACTGGACCCCCAGAGCATTGAAGACCTCATGCTCGGTTGTGGTCAGCCCGCCGGTGAGTCGGGCTTCAACATCGCCCGCGTGGCCGCCGTTTTGGCCGGTCTGCACAACGTGCCTGGCGTCACCGTCAACCGTTACTGCTCGTCATCACTCCAGACCATCCGCATGGCCGCCCACGCCATCCGCGCCGGTGAGGGTGACGCCTTCATCGCCGCCGGTGTTGAGACCGTGTCGCGCTTTGGTTCCGGTGCTTCCGACTCCGGCAACGCCACCAACGCCCTCTTCAAGGATGCTTATGACCGCACCAAGGCTCGCGAAGCCGGTGGTCAGGGTGCCTGGACTGCACCAGCTGGTCTCCCCGACATCTACATCGCCATGGGTCAAACGGCCGAGAACGTCGCCGAGTACGAGAACGTCTCTCGTCAGGAGATGGACGAGTTCGCCGCACTGAGCCAGGCTCGCGCCGTGGCCAGCCAGGAGAGCGGCTTTTTCAGCCGTGAGATCATCCCCGTGACCCTCGCTGACGGCACCATTGTCAACAAGGACGACGGCCCCCGCGCCGGCACCACGGTCGAGAAGCTCTCGGGCCTCCAGCCCGTCTTCCGCCCCGGTGGTTCCGTCACCGCTGGAAACGCCTGCCCCTTGAACGACGGTGCCGCTGCCGTAGTGGTCATGAGCGACACCCGCGCCAAGGAACTGGGCCTCAAGCCATTGGCCCGCATCATCGCCTCCGGTGTCTCGGGTCTCAACCCCGAGATCATGGGTCTCGGTCCCATCGAAGCCTGCCGTCAGGCCATGAAGCGCGCCGGTATGACCATCGACGACATCGACCTCGTGGAAATCAACGAGGCCTTCGCCGCTCAGGTCATCCCTTCGGCCAAGCACCTCGGCA
>CALAYR010000070.1 GCA_937894805.1 uncultured Acidimicrobiaceae bacterium
CTACGCCCTGCGGCAATCGGCGATGCCATTTCTGTTTGGATTCTTGCTTCTCAACGGGCTTTTCTTCCATTTGGGCAACGGACTGCTCGATTCACTGCTGAATACCTTTGAGCGTCTGGCTTTTAAAAATTAAGCCAGTAGTCCCATTGCGGATGCAGCATGCTCGTACGTCTTTGCTGCGAGCGGCTCAGCCTTCTCGGCCCCGACCCTAGCCAACCTCGAAAGTTCGGCCGGATCCTGGAGCAACTCTTCATAGCGGGCCTTGATCGGCGATAACGTCGCTATCAAGGCCTCGGATAGGTCAACTTTGAGGTCGCCATATCGTTCGTAATCATCTGCGATAGCAATAGGCGAGCGGTTTGTAATCGCGCTGAAGATATCCAGGAGATTTGACAGGCCCGGCTTTTTCTCCCAGTCGTAACGAACTTCGTTGTCGGTATCGGTAACGGCGCGTTTGATCTTCTTGGTGATGTCGGCCTCAGAATCGAAAAGATCAATAGATCCCTGAGGGCTACTGATTGACTTCGACATCTTGCGAGTGGGTTCTTGCAGATCCATGACGCGAGCGCCAAACTCCGGCACCATTCCCTGTGGAACCACGAAGGTCTGGCCGTAGCGATGGTTAAACCTCTCAGCAATCTCACGAGCTAATTCCAAGTGCTGTCTTTGATCATCGCCAACAGGCACGTGAGTCGTTTGATACAGGAGGATGTCTGCCGCCATCAAGACGGGATACGTGAGCAAGCCCACCCTGTAGGCCCCTTGCCGCTCGGCCTTTTCTTTGAATTGGGTCATCCTCTTCAGTTCACCATAGGAAGCGACGCATTCCAGGAGCCATGAAAGCTGAGAGTGCCATGGCACCTGACTTTGAATAAACAAGGTGCAACGATCCTGGTCGATGCCACAGGCAAGGAGTGCGGCAAACAACTGCCTGGTGTTTGTATTTAGGGTTGCTGGATCGATTTCACTAGTCAACGAGTGCAGATCCACTACGCAGTACAGGGACTCTTCATTCTGGTTGGAGACCCAGTTACGAATCGCGCCCAAATAGTTTCCTAGATGAGGGGTACCGGTGGGCTGAATACCCGACAGAATGCGCATGGCTTAATCGTACTAATGCCGTGAGTGTCGTTGGCGCAGGACCCTCTGAAATTGAGTATTCTTGGCCCGTGACTTTCGTCGTGACGACGCCGTCATTTACCGGCCCAATCGAACTCCTTCTCCAGCTCATCAGCACGAGAGAGAAGGACATCCTTGACGTGCCTCTGAGCCCAATTGTCGACGAGTTTGTGCTCGTGCTGCGTGACGCCGCACGGACCATTGAAGTTGAAGAGCTTTCCGAGTTTCTACTAGTCGCCGCCATTCTTCTCGAAATGAAGAGTCACGCCCTGCTTCCCGGGAAGGCCGAATCGGACCCTGATGAGGAGTTCATTGGTTGGGAGGAGCGAGATGTCCTTCTGGCCCGCCTGCTTGAGCTACGGACGTACTCCGGTGCATCTGATGCATTCGTCGCTCTCTTCGAGCGTGCAGCACGGAGCTACCCCCGTTTGGCTGGCCTGAACGACGGTTTTGACGTGACGCCACCCGACCTTCTGCAAGGTGTGACACCTGAGTCGTTGGCATTGGCTTACCTCAAGGGAATCGAAGAGAAGCCGGTGCCTGTAGTGCGACTGCACCACGTCACGGTTGATGCAGTAACTGTGGCCGAAACGGTGGCATCCCTTGCTCAACGACTGCCAAGTTTGGGGCGCATTACTTTCAGAGACCTAGTTTTGGGCTTAGAGGCGCGAATCGAGATCATTGTTCACTTCTTGGCCCTTTTGGAACTCTGCAAGCTTGGACGAATCGACTTGGGCCAGGGTGAGACTTTCGGTGAAGTTGAGATCGAATGGGTCGGCAACGACAGCCGACTTGAAATTGGAATGGTGGATACGTATGAGGGATAGTGGAACGCTTGAACAACAACTGGAAGCAATGCTCACAGTGGCCCTTGAACCCATTACCGCAGCTGAGCTCGCCGACGTCCTAGCGGTAGATACAGATACGGTCACCGAGTCACTTCGAGCCCTCCAGGTTGAATTCGTCGAACAGAAGCGAGGATTTGGCTTCGTAGAGCTGGCAAGCGGATGGACTATGCAAAGTTCCCCAGAGGTGGCTGACGCCGTCGCCCGATTCGCCAACCGTGATGTTTCTCACCGTCTCAGCGCTGCCGCATTGGAGACATTGGCGATCATTGCCTACCGCCAGCCAATCTCACGAGTTCAGATTTCAGCCCTCCGAGGTGTCAATGTTGATGGTGTATCCAGATTGCTTGAGCAGCGTGGCTACATCGAAGTCGTCGGAAAGGCCGAAGGACCCGGTCAGCCCGTCCTCTACGGCACTACAGAGACCTTCCTCGACCGTATGGGTCTTGCCTCAATTGGCATGCTGCCACCAATCGAGAATTTCCTGCCTCCCGTCAGCTTGGCTCACGAGTTGGCCGAAGAGATGACTCCAGAAATCTCAGTAGAAGAAGGTAGCTCCGAGTGATCGAAGGGGAGCGACTGCAAAAGGCATTGGCCCGTGCAGGACTTGGCTCAAGGCGGATGGCCGAGATTCTCATCGAAGCGGGACGCGTCACGATTGATGGCCGTGTAGCTGAACTCGGCAACCGAGTCGACGCCGACTCCCAAGAGATTCGAGTTGACGGCAAATTGGTGCCAGCTGCACCGAACGCCGTCTATTTCCTACTCAATAAGCCAACCGGCGTAATCACTACAGCAGACGACCCTCAGGGTCGACCAACGGTTGTCGAAATGATCGAGACAGACGTTCGAATATTTCCTGTGGGTCGACTGGATATGGCTACTGAGGGACTATTGATCCTCACGAATGATGGACGACTGGCGCACCTTCTCACTCATCCATCGGTGGGCATTGAGAAGGAGTACTTGGTTCGCGTGGAGGGTGATCCCTCTCCATCCTCTATCCGCCGACTGCGGGAAGGCATTGAATTAGAAGATGGCGTGACAGCGCCCGCTCAGGTCAGCCGCGTGAGTGACGGTGTTCTCCGCATCATCATTCATGAAGGCAAGAATCGCCAAGTGCGGAGAATGTGCGAAGCCATTGGTCATGAGGTAATTCGGTTAGTCCGCACGAGAATTGGTCCAATTCATGACGCCAAGTTGACACCCGGAGCATCTCGTTCTCTCTCTGTTGGTGAAGTTCGCAAGCTGATGGACGCTGTCGGCGTAGCCCTACCCCCAGAAACTACGCTTTACTCATGAATGCACGCGTAGTAGCTCTTAGGGGTGCCACGACCGTCGAGGCCGACACGGAAGAGGCGATTTTCCCTCGAGTTCAAGAGATGCTTACTGTCCTTATGGAACGTAATGGACTCGGACACGATGACATTATTAGCGCCTTCTTCACGGCAACACCGGACCTAACATCGGTTTTCCCCGCCACCGCATCACGTGCCATTGGATTTGGCGACATCCCCTTGATTTGCGCTAGCGAGATTGCAGTCCAAGGCTCGACCCCTCAATGCGTACGGGTGATGCTGCATGCATACACGTCACTGAGTCGTAAGGAAATTCGGCACGTCTACCTCCATGGTGCCCAAGGTCTTCGTGATGACCTTCCAGGCTAATCAGCACGCTCACATCGTTGGCTTGGGCCTTATCGGTGGCTCAGTTGCACTAGCGCTTAGAGATCAGGGATGGTTGGTAACGGGGAGCGATCAAATAGGGGCCACTGAGGCGAGTGCTCTTGATCTTGGAGTGATCATCGGGGTGGCTGCCCACCCTTCCACGTCGTTGGTTTTTATTTGCACGCCCGCTGGTCACGTCGTTCGAACGGCCACTGAGTTCCTAAATAGATTCGATTCGGAATCAGTAGTGGTCACAGACGTGGCGGGAGTTAAGGGGTCGATTACCTCTCAGATTTCAGATCCTCGCTTCATTGGGGGTCACCCAATGGCCGGTTCTGAGATGCGAGGCCTCGAAGGCGCAAGGGCGAATCTATTCACGGGGTGCACTTGGGTGCTCACCCCTTCTGAATCCACGTCCGCAGATGGTTACGCCAAGCTTCACGGCATTCTCAAAGGACTCGGAGCCTCTGTTATGGCTCTAGATGCGTACGACCACGACCGGATGGTAGCCATGGCTAGCCACGTGCCTCACCTTGTAGCCGGGGCGCTCATGAATGAGGCGAGCGAGATGGCGCAGTCAGACGGAGCACTCCTTCGTTTGGCGGCGGGCGGGTTTCGAGATATGACGAGAATTAGTGCGGGAGATCCGGCAATTTGGCCAGATATTCTCTTTGAAAATGAGGAAGCCGTACTGTCCGGCCTAGGCAAACTCCAACAGCGACTCACGACTATTACCGAGATATTGCTAACCAAGGATCGACAGTCATTGCTAGCCAATTTGAGTGTCGCGTCAGAGGCTCGACGCAAACTTCCTGGAAGTGTTGCTCCGTCAGCCAACTTGGTTGAGGTGAGAATTCCCGTGCCCGACCGACCCGGAGTCCTCGCCGAGATCACCACGCTCGCAAGTGAGTTGCAGTTCAATATTTTTGACATCGAAATTGCTCACAGCGTCGAGGGTTCACCTGGTGTACTACTCCTGTCTCTGGATCGGGATCAGGCGCAATCATTAGTGGAGACCTTGAGTAAACGAGGGTTCACGGCTGGGATCGAGAAATTATGACCAGCCGAACGATTTCCCCTTCTGAGGAGTTCACGCGTGTTGTGATCACCCCAGGAGACAAGAGCATCTCGCACCGGGCTCTCATGTTGTCAGCGTTGGCCGATGGCACTTCAAGGATTCGTGGTCTATCGGGCGGAGAGGATGTTGGACGTACCGCGACCATCATGAGCCAACTTGGCGCCCAAATTCATTTTGGTCAGGGCGAAGTACTGGTAACCGGACCAGCCGAAGGCTTGCGGGCTTCGAAAGAATATTTGTATTGCGGAAACTCGGGAACGACCATTCGGCTACTACTTGGCATATTGAGTGGAATCCCAGGTAACCACCAGATTGCCGGTGACATATCGCTGTCGCGTCGCCCTATGGACCGTGTGGCCATACCACTCGGTCTAATGGGGGTTCGTGTGAATGGAGTTGGCGCTTCGATAACTCCACCGCTAGAGATGGAGGGCCGAGAAACTACGCGGGCCATCACGTACGACATGCCTCGTGCGAGCGCGCAGGTGAAGTCTGCGGTGCTCTTGGCCGGCCTCTATGCCGATGGTGTCACCACTGTGACCGAGGACATCCGGACTCGAACATCCACTGAGGAGATGTTGGCGTTTGCTGGAATTGCCATCGAAAGTGTCGACCAGGGGCTAGGACGTAGCGTTTCGGTCAAACCGGGTCGGCCGAAGCCGCGCCTCTGGAACGTGCCTGGAGATCCATCGCAGGCCGCTTTTTTTGTCGTCGCGGGACTATTGCATCCTCGCGGCAATGTACGAGTTGAAGAGATTTACTCCGGCGTGGAAAGGCTCGGCTACCTTCACGTTCTCCAACGGATGGGAGCGTCCATCAGTAGTACGGTGACCGACCTTGGTATGAAGTTGTCCATTAGTGCTAGCCAGCTACAGGGGACCACGATACACAGCCATGAAATTCCTTCGGTTGATGAAGTACCAGCCTTAGTCGTTGCGGCATGCGCAGCTCAAGGCGATTCGCGGTTTGTGGAGATGTCTGAGTTGCGGATTAAGGAGTCCGATCGATTCGAAGAGTCCGTTCGACTTGCAAGAGCGTTGGGCTCCAAAGTTGTCATTGAAGGCGACGACTTCATCGTCACTGGACAAGGTTCGAGTACAAATTTCTTGGAATTTGAATTTGAAGCTCCAGACGATCATCGCATGGCTATGGCTTCCGCGGTCGCCGCTTACTGCGGGCGCGGGGGAGTAATCCATGGCGCAGAATCAATTGAGACTTCATTCCCCGGATTCTTTGATCTTCTAATGGGGTTAGCGTGACGATCTCTCGAGTTGTAGCGATAGATGGACCTGCAGGTTCAGGGAAATCAACAATCGCCAAGATCCTTGCCGAGCGACTGGAATGGTCGTTTCTAGATACCGGGGCTATGTATCGTGCTGTGACGGCCCTGGCACTTCGAAATGGTGTTGATCCACTTGATGCAAATGCAATCGCAACATTGGCAGCCAATTCAGAGATTGAGACTATTCCGTCAGTGCTAATAGATGGAGTAGACGTAACCGTTGAAATTCGACAGCCTGAGGTGAATCACGCTGTTTCGATTGTGGCTGCCAATCCGCTGGTGCGAGCGGCAATGGTCGAGAGACAACGTAAATGGTCTCAGCGGCAGCCCGCCGGCACCGTCGTAGAAGGTCGTGACATTGGTACCGTCGTTTTTCCCGATGCCCTGCTCAAGGTCTACTTAACGGCTTCGCCTGAGGAGCGCGCTCGTCGCCGAGGCGATGAAAGTGCCGCTTCGCTAATGCGAAGAGATGAAATTGATACCAATCGAGATCATTCACCTCTTCGTGCCGATGAGTCTGCGGTACTCATTGATACCACTAACAAAGAAATTGACACTGTTATCGA
>CALAYR010000071.1 GCA_937894805.1 uncultured Acidimicrobiaceae bacterium
TGACTTCTCTCACGACCCGCGGGAACTGCCAACGATGCTTACCCTGGCACATGATTTTGAAGTCGTAATTGGTTCTCGCTACATCCCCGGGGGATCAATACCATCTTGGTCGACGAGCAGGCTGTTGCTCTCGAAGGGTGGGAACCGCTACGCATCGATGATGCTCGGACTCGGAGTCTCAGACTCAACGGCCGGTTACCGGGTGTATCAAGCCAGTGCTCTGGAGAAGATTAATTACAGTCATGTGAAAGCCGATGGCTACGGCTTTCAAATCGAAATGACCTATCGCGCGCGACGTGGCGGAGCGACGATAGTTGAGCATCCGATTTCGTTCACCGATCGAACCGAGGGCGAATCCAAGATGTCTCGTGCGATTGTCACGGAGGCACTTTGGATGGTGACGAAATGGGGCATTGCCCGTTTGGTCGGTGGACCGCGTCTTAATTAAGCGTTCCCAGCCCAATGGCATGAAGTACTGAATCCATCTTGTACTTCGTCTCTTCACGTTCAGCGATTGGGTCGGAATCAGCGACAATTCCTGCACCAGCCCACACTTCGAAGTGGGGGCCGCTGGTCAAAAGTCCGCGAATGGCAACCCACCACGCACCATCACCTTGTGCGTTAAACCAACCGACCGCACCGGCATATGGCCCCCGTCGGAATGGTTCGAGCTCGTTGATCAAAGCCTCCGCAGCTTCGCGA
Source organism: uncultured Acidimicrobiaceae bacterium (assembly GCA_937894805.1). Taxonomy (GTDB): domain Bacteria; phylum Actinomycetota; class Acidimicrobiia; order Acidimicrobiales; family RAAP-2; genus RAAP-2. Next base: position 703 of record CALAYR010000071.1, read on the forward strand.
GGGAGGCCACCGACCGCAGGAGTGGGATGCAGTTTTGCTAAAAAGTCCAAAACTGTCGCGTCCTTCTTGGCCTCACCCGTGATATCGGTACCTAGGTGTGCAACCGATCGGAGGGGGACTATCGATGGTTCATCATCGGCGACCACCGAATCGCAGAGTTCTCTTAGATGGGCGACTATCTCGTCAACGACAATGCGGTGTTCAACACGATTCTTTGGAGATCCTTGGAGCCACTTGGTGTAAGCGGTTGCGTCAGCCAAGCCTTCGATGCTGATCGTTCCGGCTAGTGGGTGACACTTCACAATCTTGTCGAACTTGGAGACTAGAAGTTCCGGGCTCGCTCCAGTGAACCGACCTCCGTCAGCGGTGGGTGTGGCGTAGATAGTGCAGGTCGGCTCGAGACTGTGAAGCCTGGTGGCAATGGCCGAAGTATTGATGTCGGCAGTCAGTTCGCCCTGGCAGCTGCGAGCCAGCACAACCTTTTGAAGCGCACCTTCCCGGAGTCTCTCCACTGCCTCCGCCACCGCGGCCGCGTAATGATCGGGAGAAGGTGAATATCGGAAACTGACCTGCTTGGGGAGGAGGGAAGGCCGTGCAACTTCGTTAGATTCGCTCCACGATTCGTTTTCTGGGGAAAGGAACCAGGCGCCTGCACCCGAGGCAGAAATGACCTGGAATCTAGGAATCACCACCTGAAAGGAGCCATTGCGATCAAATGGCACGCTCGCAAAAGCCGTAAGCAGGGCCGCGTGGGATGAGTCAATCTCTTGAAACATCTCCAACGCCGTTGGTAGATCGGCTAGCGATGAGCATTGATGAATCGCAAGTGGCGAACCGAAACCGCACCGTAGGGATACAGAATCGCGCACGAGCCATCCATTTTGCGTTGCCTCTTCGACTGCGCGACTGACAAAATCATCTGAAACGCGCGTGGCTACGAATCTCATAGTGCTTTCGTTGCTGTGAATTGCTGGGAGAGGCCGCCGAGAATGAGTCGATGGTTAACGGTGGACATGCCCCCATCGCGCATCATCTGAATAATCTCGCTGGTGGCGGGAAGGTACGCCGTCGACTTGGGTAGGTATCCGTACGCCGCCCGGTCTGCCAGTAAACCTCCGATAATGGGAACGACACCTCTAAACCAGATAGTGAATCCAAGTTTCCAGAGGCCGCCCTTCGGTTCGGCGACTTCAAGAAAAACAATCCGCCCTCCGGGGCGAACGACACGGCCCATCTCACGAATCGATTCACCAAGGTCGGTGAAGTTGCGCAAGGCGTAGCCGCAAGTGAGGCCATCGAATGCTCCATCGATAAATGGAAGATGGGCGGCATCGGCTTGGGTGCGAGGTGCAAATTCGCCACCGGCGTCCATCATCCCAAAGCTGAGATCTGTGGCATAGGGGACTAGCCCTGCCTTTTTGGCCTCGCGACAGAAGTCCCCAGTCCCCGCAGCGACGTCAAGAATCGTGCTGCCCGCAGGCAGTGCGGCGTCTCGGAGCGCCCGCTTACGCCATCGGCGATCGAGCCCAAAGGTGATTATGTGATTAACGAGTTCATACCGTGGTGCGATGGCGTCGAACATGCGGCGAACGGTTTTGGTCTTCGCTTCTCCCTCGGGAAGCTCGAAGCGGGCCACGATTACTTGTAGTAGCGAAAGACAACTTGCGCTACGCACGAGGGCTTAGGCGCATCCTTAACCTCAATCGTGACGTCGAGTGCAACTTGGATACCGCCAGCAATCTCTTCAACCTCGGCCACTGCGGCGCCCAGGCGAATCTCTGATCCCACGGGGACCGGAGCGGGAAATCGAACCTTGTTGGTTCCGTAGTTGACGCCCATGGTGACGCCATCAACCCGGACTACTTGGCCCATCAAAACAGGGATGAGCGACAGGGTGAGATAGCCGTGAGCGATGGGTCCTCCGAATGGGCTGGACTTGGCTCGTTCTGGATCGACGTGGATCCACTGGTGGTCACCGGTGGCATCAGCGAACTTGTTGACCTGTTCTTGGGTCACCGTGATGTAGTCGGAATAGCCCAAATGGGTCCCAACTAGTGCTTTGTAAGCGTCCATACTCTCAACGTGCGTAGCCATAACTACCTCCTTCGTAGCACTCTACCGGTCTTGGAAAGAGTTGCTCGGGTAGCCTCAATATATGGCCGAGACACACGAAGAGCAACATCGTCAACTATCAGATGGATGGGCGCGTGCATCGATTTTTGGCATGGCAGATGGTCTTGTGACGAACGTCTCACTGATGCTCGGAATCGCTGGATCTCATGCCGCCACCCACGATGCAATTCGTCTCGCCGGTATTGCGGGTCTCGTTGCCGGTGGATTCTCGATGGGGAGTGGCGAGTATCTGTCGGTCAGGGCACAAAAGGAGCTCTTCGAGCGGGAGATTGAGATTGAGCGTCGTAGTTTGGCTGAGTCACCCATAGAGGAGCGCTTGGAGCTGGTGCAACTATTCGAAAGTCGAGGGGTGGATCCTGATTTGGCCGGCAAGCTCGCCGATGAGTTGATGAAGGATCCCGAACTGGCTCTCATTACCCATACACGCGAGGAGCTTGGTATCGACCCTTCGTCCGTCGGTTCGCCTGGTCGCGCCGCTACTGGCTCACTCGTCGCCTTCGGTTTTGGGGCGCTAATTCCACTAGTTCCATGGTTGGTTACGTCAAGCGGCAGGCCAATTGGCATCTCAGTGGGACTTGGCGGTGCTTCGGCCCTGATGCTAGGTGGCGGAATTGGTCGTCTGACAGGTCGGGGTATGGTTCGTTCGGCAACCCGGTTCTTGTTGATTTCGGGTTTTGCCGCCGGTGTTACGTACCTAGTTGGTCATTTCGTTGGCTAGCGAGTGAATCGCAACACGCGGTCCATCCGGACTGTTTGAAATCCGTGTTGGGTGTACATCGCGATTGCCGGTTCGTTTGAGTCATCGACATACAACGAAGCACGATGGACGCCGCGTGAGTGAATTGAGTTAAGGCCGGCCCGTAACGCGGCAGCACCGAGACCCTTTCCCTGATGATCGGGATGCACGGAAATGATGTAGATCTCTCCGGTGCGGACGGTATTGAACTCGTGAATCTTGGTCCAGCATGAGGCCACAATTTCTTCACCCTCAAGCAGCAGTATGAAGCCAGAAGGGTCAAACCAGGGTTCGTTGACCCTTACTCGCAATGTTTCAAGGTCCCAGGTTCCCTGCTCTGGATGATTCGCAAACGCAGCATTGTTTTGTGCGAGCCATTTATCGGCGTCGCTCTCGGGGCGGAAGCTTCGAATTTCACCATTTAGTCCTGTGGTCACCTGGTGAACATCATCATTTTCCATATAGCGAAGGGCTCGCACTTGATTTTGTGCCTGTTGGAGATCATGGGTGTCGCGTAGCCACCAGTCGAACGATGGATGCGTCCGCAAAATCAGCTCGCATAGAACATCGTCGTATCCACCACCCGCCATTTCAACACTGGGCTGGGCCGCGAAGTCGACGTTCGCAAACCCAAGAAGGATGTCTCCCTGATACAACAGCCAGAAATGCCCAGGAAGGTTGTGCTGGACCAATCGACGGCGATTCTCGTCAATAGCCTCGCGTGCGAGCGAAATATCAAGACTATTTAGTAGTCCCAGAATGGCGAGGCGCTGCTCGGGGCTGAGCCTCTCGGTGTAACGCCATTCAGTACTCACGACCGCACTCTAAGGGTTACGTGAGCCGGCTGCCCAGGCGCTCTAACCGTCGCACCAAAGTACCTACAGTGCGCTCAATGGCAACCAGTTCGACATACACGTCGCCAGTCAGGTCCTTGCCACCTTCCACCAGGGCCGAGATCCTTTGGCTCGTCTCTGTCATAGACGAAGTGAGGGTGTCGATTTCATGGTGCAGAGTCACGGCACTAGTTTGCTGTGCTTTTCGAGCAATCTGGTGCATAGGGCGCTAGTAGCGTTAGGGCGTGACAACCGAGACGACCGCCCTCAGCAAGGTTTCCGTGCTGTTTGACCGTGTCCTGGTGGCCGTAGACGATGACGGAGAGCGGCGTAGTCGTGCCGGGATTTTGATCCCAGCCACGGCGCAGGTTGCCAAACGGTTAGTTTGGGCCAAGGTCAAGGCAGTGGGCCCTCACGTTAGGAGTGTGCGCGTTGGTGATCGAGTGCTCTTTGGTTCAGAGGAGCGATATGAGGTCGACATTGAAGGCGAAGAGTTCATCTTGCTTCGCGAACGTGATCTCCACGTGGTGATGAAGGACGACCAAGCCCAAGAGACTGGGATGTACCTCTAATGATTCCTGATTTTCGCCCGACCCTTGCTGCGCTGGAGTCGACTTTCTTAGCAGAGTGTGCGACACATGACATTGTTCCGTTGGCTATTGAGATTCACTCGGACAGCCTCACTCCGGTAAGCGCATTCGAACGGTTTTCTGATGTTGCGGAGAAGTTTCTCTTGGAGTCCGTAGAAGAAGGACAGCGTTTCGGAAGATTCTCTTTTGTCGGTTTGCGTGCCATCGGCGTTGCCTACCAGGATGAGACTTCAAGAGGATCGCGTGGTCGGCTGGCTGATGAAGTGACCGATGATCCCTTTCAGCGTTCCAGTGACTATTTGAAATCCCACAAGGTTGCACAGACCCTCGGTGTCAACACCGCACACATACCTTTCGTATCAGGCATCGTGGGCGTCTTCGGGTGGGACTCGGTAAGGGCCGTGGAGAGTTTGCCAGCGCGTAAGAGCGCGGGCCCTGCGCATCCCGACGCTCTTCTCATGGCGGTGGGGGAGATGCTTGTATTTGACCATTGGCGCCAGACCATCACAGTCATTATCAACGCTGATGCGCACCAGGACGTCGATTTTGAAAGTTACCTCAGCCGCTTTGACGAGATTCTTGCGCAATTGTCTGAGCCCACTGAGCAGTACCTTCGGCTACACCGCGACCGGTCGGCGCTCCCGCTAGCGAGCTACACACGGACAGTGTCCTCTGAGGTTTTCCAAAACATGGTGAAAGAGGCCAAGGAGCAGATAGCTGCGGGTGAGGTCTTCCAGATTGTCCTATCTCAGCGCTTCGACATGGGAGAGATCCGAGACCCCTTCGAGGTGTATCGAGTGTTGAGGCAAGTGAATCCTTCTAGTTATCTCTACTTCGTTCAGTCGCAGGGTGACGTTGGCGAGCCGGTGACGATCGTCGGTTCGTCGCCCGAGGCACTCGTTCATGTGCGAAATGGCCGGGTGACGACTCGTCCCATCGCTGGCTCGCGACCCCGAGGATCTAACGAAGTTGAGAACGCTCAGCGTGCCGCTTCACTGCAAGAAGACCCCAAAGAAATTGCAGAACACGTCATGCTCGTCGATTTGGGTCGAAATGACATTGGTCGAGTGTCGAAGTATGGCACCGTCCGTGTTGATGAGTTGATGACTGTCGAGACCTACAGCCACATCATGCATCTGACCTCCGAAGTCTCTGGAGAGTTGCGAGAAGACATCGATCCAGTTGACGTCTTGCGAGCGACCTTTCCCGCTGGAACCTTGTCCGGCGCGCCCAAGGTTCGTGCCATGGAACTCATTACTGAGATGGAACCTCAACGGCGTGGTCTCTATGGCGGAGCAGTTGGTTACTTCGACTCTCGAGGCAACTTTGATGCAGCGATTTTGATTCGGACGCTCGTTGTGGGTGCGGACGGAAAGGGTTCAGTGCAGACTGGCGCTGGAATCGTTTGGGACT
>CALAYR010000072.1 GCA_937894805.1 uncultured Acidimicrobiaceae bacterium
AGACGTGCGAGCCGACCATGGTGGATGACGCCATCCAACTGCTCGACGACCTCACCGCGACGCACTTCGTCGAGGGTGTCTGGTATCGAACCGATGGTCGAATTTCGAACGCTACCGCGGCCGACCTCGCCTGGCTCGTCGTCGCCCTAACAAGTGCATTTGAAGCCATGGCCGACGACCGCTTCCTGGACCGCAGCATTGGCGTAGCCGAGTATCTGCTGCAACACCACTGGGACGGTGACTTCCCTACGACCGAAAACCCACACATCGGTGGGGGCATCCTCTCCTCGAGTAATGCTCAAAACGATCTGCCGTGGCGCGCCCGGGACGTGTTCGATGGCGCCACACCGTCGGGTTACGCCACCGCCACCATGGCCTTCGCACGACTCGCCAAGCTCACGGGCGACGAGCGATTCCTCCTGGCCACGGAACGACTTATTCAATTAGCCCGACCCCTCATAACCGAACATCCCACCGCGGTGCCAGACCTCCTCGCGGCCGCGCTGTTTCACGAACAAGGTCTCGAAGTGGTGATCCCCGGCCCCAGCGGACCACTGCTCGATGAGGCTCGACGCGCCTTTATCGCACACGGCGTCGTCGTGCATGGTGATGGCCGTTCACCGCTACTCGAAGGTCGAAGAGTTGGTTCGGCCTACGTCTGCCGAAACAATTCCTGCCAAACGCCGGTGGATTCGCCCGAGGCACTTCGACGCCAGTTAGCGTCGGTGCCACAGGAGGAGTCGTCGTGAAGTTTCATCGCAATTCTGAACGCCAGGAAACCAAGCGGTTCGTAAAGAACATTCCCCGTACCCCTCTGGCTAACTTTTCGCCTGGTGCCACCGTCTACGGACTCGTACTCGGTTCGACGCGCGAAGACACCACCGTCATTGATTTGGGCTCCGGCGCTCTTGTTCGTTGGCGCGTGCCATGGCCCGAAGGCATTCAGAGTGACCTTCGCCTCTTCGGTGTGGTCGAAGCCGTCATTGCTGACGACCCCGCCGACGACGACCTCGCTCAACCTGAAGCCATAACCATTGCCGACCTGCCTCGCCAGATTGGCACCTACGGCGGTCGTTCGATTCGCAAGTTGCTCGCGAACGTCGTGGCGCCCTCCGACGGACCACTCTTTGGCTTTCGTGGGCCTAGTGCTCCGTACTGGGAGTTTCGCGGAGAACGACCATCAGCGGCTCTCTTGGTGTGCGATCGTGGACCCCAACTGCTGCGCCGACCAGAAGACGGCTCGACCTGGGTGCGCTTCGGCTTCGAGCTTGAAGACGTCTGGCTCCTTTGCGAGGACTCGCACGCCATTCGGGCCATTGACGCCGCCCGGCGCACGTCGCTGTCGGGAAAAGATCTTGCGTTGGCCCTGGGCTTTAAGCCGGCGTACGTTCTGGCGAGCTTGAGCCTGCCGCTCGATGGGCACTGCTACAAGGTCTGCACGGGACTGCTCCCGCGTTACTAATTATTTGGGCAGTTTGCCCGAGGCCAGATCTTCGGCCATGGCCCAGCCAAAGACGACAACGCGCTGACCCTTGAGAGGCTTGACGCCCTTAAAGAAGGACTCGCTGCCTTCTGGAAGCACGCCTTTCGACGAGACGTAGTCGAGACCACCAACGGGGAGTTCGGTCAAGGAGTGCACGAAGGTCTTGTCGTCAAACTCACGCTCGCCGCCGAAACGCTTAGCGAGGCGTCGGCCCCAAGCGCGGTCTTCACCGGTGGGCTTGTAGCCCTGACGAGGCACGATGTCCTGCAGGCCGGCGAAGGCACGGAAGCCATCGGCGGAAGTTAGTCGGGTACCCAACAGCACGTCTTCGTCGGGAAATGCGAGTAGTGCGCGCCGGAATTGATCGTGAACGAGAGCCTTAAGAGTCTGGTCGCTCTTCGTATTGCGATCCACCAAGGCCACACCGACGAGGAGGGCCGGCGTGCCACCAATGCGCTCGAGGGTGCAGAAGGAGTAGCCCCGCAACTTGTTGCCCTCACGCGCGTGCGAGACGAGTACCCAGTCTTCACGAATCTTGGATAAAAAGCCGATGTCAAAACCCGGGTCACGGTCAGCACAGAGGTCTGCCATCTCCACGAGATCGCTATCGGTCAGCGCCGTGGTGTCTTTGGTGGTCACTGTCATCGCCATAGGGTGACCATTCTACGACTGTTCGGAAACCCCTCCAGAAGGGATGGTGGAACGGAAGACATTTCCGCCAAAAGTCGTCAAAAGTTCCCCCGCCGCGTCGGCAACGTTGATCTTGAATTCCGCACCAATTCGGTAGGTTTGGGACGAATGGGGCATGTGCAAGAAGACCTCGGTAGACCCGGGGTATTTCTTGAGAATTTCCTTCAACTGGGCAATTCCCTCCGGGCGGGCCAGTGGACCGTCGAGATTGAGTTGCACAATGTCATTGGCAATGGTCTTGATTTTGGGCGACACGACGTCAAGCGCTGTCATCCGCGGGCTGTCATCTCGGTTTTCAGCCCTGACCTTTAGGGAAACGATGTTGTCCTTAAACAAGATGGACGACTTCTCGGTGTAGAGCTTGCCAAAGACCATGACGTTGGCCGAACTCGTCAAATCTTCAATGGTGACTTGGGCGAACACTGATCCCGAACGAGACGTTTTGACCACGACGTTGGTGAGGACGCCGGCAATTCGCGTGACTACCTGACTGCCGTCGAGGTCGAGACTGGCTCGCAAATCGTTGATCGAGTAGTCCGAATAGAGATCCAACGTCTTTTCAACGCCAAGTAGCGGATGGTCCGAGACGTAGAGGCCGAGCATCTCGCGCTCAAAATTGAGTCGATCTTCCTTGCTGAATTCCTTGGTCGGAATCGGGATATCCGTGCCACTCCAATCACCCGCGTCGTCCAGAGTGGCAAAGAGTGTCGAGATGCCGTGCGTGATGTCCTTACGCCGCTCCAACGTCCGATCGACGAGTTCGTCGACCACCAGCGTCAGACCCTGACGCGAAATACCGAAGGAATCGAAGGCTCCACCCTTGGCCAGCGACTCCATCGTGCGCTTATTGAGGACCAGTGGATCAACGCGGCGCACGAAGTCGTAGATATCGGCGAAGTTGCCACTCTCTCGCCGCTCAGCCACGATGCGATCCACGAGCGCTGATCCAACATTGCGAACGGCACTGAGACCGAAATTGATAGTCCGCTCCCTCGTGATACTGGGGGCGAAATCGACGAGTGACTCATTAACGTCGGGCACCCGGACTGAAATCCCCATGCTGCGACATTCCGACAAGTACGACGCCAGCTTGTCCTTGTCATCTTTCGACGAGGTCAAGACGGCCGACATGTACTCCAGGGGGTAGTGGAATTT
>CALAYR010000073.1 GCA_937894805.1 uncultured Acidimicrobiaceae bacterium
CGTCACGATGCCACTCGACAGAGAACCAAAATCGGCCGAGAGAATCGAAGGGGCAATACGGAGTGTTCCGGCGGGACCAGCGTTGACCTTGCTCACGAAATCAGCCTACGTTCAAAGTGGCCGAACCCCATCGAATGGGATCGGTCAATCGAGCACCGCGCCACCAATCCCCGCTCTCGAGTCGCCGCGATCCTTCAGACTGAAGGACTGTCACCTCGATGGTGCCGTCGATGGCGTGCAATCGGAGACCCCGATCGAACGTGACCACTCCTGGTGTTTCCGAGGTGGCGAGCCCCAACGTCGCTCCGTGAATCCGGACACGTTGGCCGTTGATATAGGTAAAGGCCCGACCTAAGCGGACTACCCGTACCAGCGCCGTAGCGGGTAATTCCGGCTCCAAGATGAAGTCATGAGGGCCAAGTTTCGCGGCGTAGGTGGCCTCGCCCTCCTGGGGCGTTGGCGATGGCAGCGGTGACTGTTTCAACACCTCGACACAGAGTTGGGCTCCGAGGTCGGCTAATTCGTCGAGTAGTTCGAGGGAACTCTTTTCGCCGACCGGGGTCGAGCTTTGGGCAAAAATCGGACCGGTATCCAGGCCAGCTTCGAGGCCCATGATGCAAACACCGGTTTCCTCGTCACCCGCCAGTAAAGCCCGCTCCACTGGCGCTGCACCTCGCCACTTCGGCAAGAGCGAAAAGTGCACATTGATCATGGGCACGACATCGAGGAGCGACTGAGGAACCAACTTCCCATACGCCACCACCACGCCTAGTTCGGCACCACAATCCCTAACCGGCTCCAGTGAGTGCCACACTGGAATGCCGAGTTCGCGAGCCACCTGTGCGACAGGAGTCGCAATCATGTCGGAACCGCGGCCACGGCGCTTGTCCGGTTGTGTCACAACACCCAGCACGTCGTGTCCAGCATCCACCAGCGCCCGCAAAGTTGGCGTGGCGGGACTCGGCGAACCGAGAAAGACCAGCTTCATTAACGACGAAACAGTCGGCCGAGCCCATCGGGGTCGTTAGTCGGCAACGTAGTGAGTCGCTTACGCAGTTCCTTCTTCGCACGCTTCTGCTGATCTTCGTCGAGACGCTCCACTAACAAGATGCCATCGAGGTGGTCCATCTCGTGTTGGAAAATTCGGCCTTCGAATTCGTCCGTCTCTACCGAGATCTCATTGCCATCGAGGTCGTAGCCCACGAGATGAATCTCGTTGGGTCGAGTGATTTCCCAACTCAGGCCCGGAACGGACAGACAGCCCTCTTCGTAGGTCCACTCACCTGAGGACTCGACAATGCGGGGATTAACTACGACCACGGGGCCCTCCCCCTTGTCGTAGACGAACATCCGCTTTTGAATACCGATCTGATTGGCCGCCAAGCCCACGCCGGGTGCCTCGTACATGGTTTCAATCATCGTGTCAGCGAGGGCTGCGATCTTGCCGTCGATGTCGGCGACTTCATTTGTGACCTGGTTCAAGACGGGGTCACCGTAAACGCGAATTTGCATGGTACTCACGGAGAAACGCTACCTTGCCTACGAAATTGCGAGGCGCATAGCCCCAGTGGGTCGCTCGGCCCGTGCGAGAAGGGCCCGCAGCTCGCCGTTTGAAGGGGCCCGCACGATGAATCGCTCCCCCACCG
>CALAYR010000074.1 GCA_937894805.1 uncultured Acidimicrobiaceae bacterium
CCAGGCACGGCGTGAAAGAACAACGTTGTTGCGGTTGCGGTCGAGTTCGATGATTCGAGCTTCAACGGTCTTGCCGATGTAGGGCTGCAGGTCACGAACGCGACGCTGCTCGACGAGCGATGCGGGCAAGAAGCCTCGGAGACCAATGTCTACGATCAAACCACCCTTAACAACCTCAATAACCAAACCGGAAACGACCTGATTGCGGTTCTTGAGGTCTTCGATGTTGGCCCAAGCCTTCTCGTATTGAGCACGCTTCTTGGAGAGGACCAAACGGCCCTCCTTGTCTTCCTTTTGAAGGACAAGAGCTTCGATTTCTTCACCGATTGTGACAATCTCGGAGGGATTGACATCGTTACGGATAGAGAGCTCGCGCGAAGGGATAACACCTTCGGACTTAAAGCCAATGTCAAGCAGTACTTCATCACGGTCAATTTTGACCACGATGCCCTTTACAAGGTCCCCATCTTCGAATTCCAAGATGGTGTCGCCTACGACAGTGGCTAGATCAGTTCCGACCATGTTGTCTTCAGTGACAACGCGGGGAACGTAGTTGCCTTCGGAGTCGAAGGTTCCCATTGGGACCTTCGAGAGAAGGCCGGAAATTTCAGTCATTACAATCCTTACAGCTTGGCCACACCGGGGCCGTCTCGGCTACAGAGCTGAACTACCGGAGTTAGTTCAGAACTTTCAGCCTACCAGCGGCCCAGGACCTATTTGGCCGAAGACCAGTTCGTTCCCCAGTTGAGAGAGATCTCCAAGGGGACAGACAGGCTCGCAGCGCCCGTGAGCGCCGTTCGAACGATCTCAGCCACCTCGAGCTGCTCGGCCTCTGGGGCCTCTACGACAACCTCATCATGGACCTGCAAGACCAATCTGGACGACAGGCCCGCTGCCGAAAGCCCCTGATCAAGCCGTACGAGGGCGTATTTGAAGATATCGGCCGCAAGCCCTTGGATTCCCGCATTCATTGCTTGGCGTTCAGCAGCCGCCTTCTGAGGACCAACGGCAGTCGCGAGGTCGGGAAATGGCCTAATTCGGCCGAACTCGGTACGGGAATAACCCTGTGACCGAACCTCACTGACCGCACGCTCGGTGTACGCCTTGAGGCTCGGGAAGCCTTCAAAATACTGATTCATGATGCCCTTGGCATCCCCTACCGAGATACCGAGTCGCTGAGAGAGGCCGAATGCCTCCATTCCGTAGGCCAGCCCGTACGAGACGGCCTTCGCCTGCTCGCGCTGATCCTTCGTAACGGCGAGCAGATCTGTACTAAAAACCACAGAAGCGATTGCCGTATGGACGTCCTGAGAGCTAGCAAAAGCCTGCAGCAGACCAGGGTCCTGCGACAGGTGCGCCAGAATGCGCAACTCAATCTGGTTGTAGTCCGCGACCAAGAACGCCCATCCTTCCCGTGGAACGAAGGCAGTCCGTAGACGGCGCCCTTCTTCACTGCGTACAGGAATGTTGTGCAGGTTCGGTGCTTCGGATGAGAGGCGCCCAGTTCGTGCCACCGTCTGATGGAAGGTTGCATGAATTCGGTCATCACTTGCGACCGTGGCAATTAGCGGCGCACCGTAGGTTCCTCGGAGCTTGTCGAGCTCTCGGAATCGTAAAATCTCGGGGATAATCGCGTGCTCGTGAACTATTGCTTCCAAGCTGGAGGCATCGGTCGAGAAGCCCGACTTGATCTTCTTGGTCGGAGTCAGGCCGAGCTCTTCGAAGAGAACCGTCTGTAACTGCGCCGGTGAATTGACTTTGAATTCATGCCCGGCCATCTCCTGAATTTTGGCATCGAGCCTGACGACTTCCTCCCCGAAACCTTCGGCAATCGACGTCAACAAGGCACGGTCTACTCGAATACCTAACGCCTCCATGCGTGCGAGAACCGCCACGAGAGGCAACTCGATGTCAAAGTACACCCGACCGAGGTGGTGCTCTTCTATCGAGGCGTGGAGCACTTCGTTCAACGCGATACTCTGCGCAAGCCGTGCGACAAGTTGCTCATCAGTACTTTCTCCGTCAAATAATGACGCGGGGGCCGTCGAAAGCGCCAAGCCGAGATGCTGCAATGCAAGAGATTCGAGCGAATAGGAGCCCGATGCCGAATCAATGAGATAGCCGGCAATCGTCGTATCCCATAACGGGGGTGCCGAAACAACCCCCATCTCCCCCAGGGTGCGGTACAGCCCCTTAAGGTCATGGCCCCCAAGTCTGACGCCTTCCAGCAATGGGGCCACTGCAGTCAGTTCAGCTACGAAAACCTGAGTCGCCCGACTATCGGTGAGGGCAATGCGACTTCCGAGCCAGGCGACATACGCCCCCGATTCAAGATTGAGCTTCTTGATGGATGAGACAACTTCCAGTGGCTTCAGTTCGACACTTTGAGTCTCGGCTACTGATTCTTCACCGCCCTCGGGCTGACCCAACAGGCCTTCGGCGATAATGCGGTCATATCGGGACTTCATCGCATTCATTTCGAATCTCTCGAAGAAAGCGTTGATAGAGGCTCGATCCCAAGCACCCAGATGGAATCTCTCCGGCTGAACGTCAATCGGCACGGTCCGCACCAGCCTCATAACCTCAAGATTTGAACGCGCCAGATTTTCATGGGCCTCCATGTTCTCGCGCAATTTGGGCGTCATCGAAGCCGTGGCGCCGAAAATGGCATCGAAATCGGGGTACTCGGCGAGCAGTTTCGCGGCGGTCTTCTCCCCTACACCCGGCACACCAGGCAAATTGTCTGACGGGTCTCCACGTAGCGCCGCCAACATGGGATACCTCGCGGGCTCCACGCCACAGCGGGCGAATATCCCCGCTTCGTCATACAGGTCGTAGTCCGAGACTCCTCGCTTGTTGTACAGGACCCGGACGTAGGGATCCTCCACCAGCTGGAAGGAGTCGCGATCACCGGTTACGACCACTGTTGGAATGCCATTGTCTCGGCCCCATGTGGCGAGTGTTGCCAGTACATCATCCGCCTCAAAACCGGGGACACCTATGACTGGAATACCGAGAACTTCGCAGAAGTTACGAATTAGGTCAAATTGATGATCCAGCTCTGCGGGTGTCTCCGCTCGACCACCCTTGTAGTCGATGGCCATCCCATCGCGAAATGTGCCACCTGGCAGATCGAACGCCACCACTAGAGCACGAGGCGTCTGGGACTTGATCAATGTATTGAGCATTGAGGCGAAGCCATGCAGGGCGTTCGTCACAATCCCTTCAGAGGTAGCAATGTCAGTTGAGAGCGCGTAAAAGGCTCGAAAGGCGAGCGACATTCCGTCCAACAGCAGGAGTGGCCGAGTGTCCTCGTTGCTACTCAACGTGCGTGCCCGCAATTATTTCTTGGGCTATGTCACGCATGCGACGTCGAGACTTCATCGCCGCCTGTTGAATAAGTTCAAACGCTTCACTCTCCGCCAGGCCGCGTTCTGACATCAAATGCGCCTTGGCCTGCTGCACGATCTCGCGCGTCTCAATCTTGTCATCCACAATCGGCGAGGACGGCGACTCGATGTTCAGCGGCTCGGGCTTATTCAAAATTGAGGCCAGTTTTGGCAAAAGTTCCGCACTACGGAAGGGCTTAACAAGATAAGCAGAAACGCCAGCATCGCGAGCGTTTTCAATGAGCTCTCGTTGCGAGAAGGCTGTCAGCAGCACAACAGTGGTGGGCAGTGACTGTACGAGGCGAGCCACTTCGATTCCGTCGAGTCCGGGCATCTTGACGTCCAGCAGCGCGAGGTCGGGCAGCAGATCGCGGATTAGCTCCGCTGCGTCATCGCCGCGAGCAGCCTCTCCCACAACGTCGTAACCCGCAGACTCCAAAATCTCTTTGAGGTCCAATCGAATAATCGATTCATCATCAGCAATAACAACGCGTGTAGTCATGACACCACCTTGGGTTCCCATTCGATCATCAACTCTTCCAACATCTGTTCCAACTGACCCTTACGGCTACGTTGATCCGCAAGAGCGGCTCTCGCGAGGTCGCACTGGCGCTCAACCCCAGATAGCTCCGCTGTGGCCTGGGGCGTCTCACTGACTAGCGCTCGAACGTGTAAGTCTTCACGCATCTCTTCCCACGTGGCCAACTGTTCGGCAAGCGCTCGTATCTGCTCGTCGACCGAGATAATTCCTCTGGTGGCCTCTTCAACCTGTCTAGCCACCCGCCCCTGCTTCATGGGCCAATTCTACGCCGGCGAGCTCCCGAATACGCCGACCACCGACCACTCGCTAGCCAATACCGCACTACGCACCTTCTCGAAACTCGTTGTATTCACGACTTCGCCATCTATCAGGATGTCGCTCGCTCCCAGGTTGAATCTCGCAACAAGTTCGGCATTGGCAAAACGTCCGAGCGCCGTCTCGAAGAATCCGCCGATGTAGGGCGTGAGGCCTCCCTCTAAGGCCTGTTCGACCATGGTCCGAGCAACCGAGAGTCCTCCCACGCGGGCTGGTTTGATGCACACGACCGATGCTGCCTCGTAACGAAGAACGTTTTTAATGTCCTGCATGGAGCGAATGGACTCATCGAGAGAGAGCGGTATTCCGGCGTTGCGAAGTTCGTAGTGTGCGGTGTAGTCCCCCACGTGGCCAATTTGTTCTACAAACCCGACGGCGACGTGTACCGATGCCAACGCGACGTGTTCGAGAACTTGTTGCACCGTGGGGCAACTCGCGTTGTAGTCAAGCATCACAGGACAGGTAACGCCCCGAAGAGCGTCAAAGGCGCTCGGATCAAGGAAAGGGCCAACTTTCAAACGCAGTAACGAGACGGCTTCAGAGATGAGCGGCACATAGGGCGTACCAAGTAGCGAACCGGTTGCGATGCCGGTGGTGAGAGATATCTCAACGCCGCTTGATTGCCGAATCTCGCCGTCGTAGAGCGCACCTTCAATCAATGCGGCTGAAGCACGGCTGACGGCATCATTGCCAAACAACGCTGGTATCTGCGCCCAGTAGGGGTGCTGGGCGTTACGAGCACGAACACTCAAGAACCTGGGGATCGCTATCCGTTCGAGATGATCCAGCACCTCGGACACTCCAGCATCACCATTGATGGGGAGAGCTTGGGGTGCAATTTCGGCGACGCCGGTGAAGCCATCATCCAAAAGCGCCAGAGCAATGCTGGTGCGCTCGTCGTGAGTCTCGACGCCCGTTGTAATGCTCTGAGGCAATTTCCGCTGAAAAACTGACAACTGTGCCTTCACGATCAGCCACCTTAGAACGAATGCTAACTTTGTGTTCCTGCCCGGATGGCGGAATGGCAGACGCAGGGGACTCAAAATCCCCCGATCGCAAGGTCGTGTGGGTTCAAGTCCCACTCCGGGCACCACTACGGTTATGACTATGTCCCCAGCAAGTGACAACGAGGTTGTAGCACTCTTCCCCGGTCAGGGCGCGTTAGCACCAGGTGCCGGCAATCCCTGGGTCGATGTACCCAGTTGGGATATGGTCCGAGCCATCTCAGAGGTAACCGACGTCGACGTCGCCCACATTCTCCTCAGAGCCGATACTGACGAGGTTGTGAGAACCGATAACGCACAACTCGCTACGTACGCACTCTCGCTCGTCGGTTGGCACTGGTACATCCAGAATCACGACCGACCCTCGTTTTTCGTTGGCCACAGCCTTGGTGAGTTCACCGCCCTCGCCGCCGCTGGGGCGATCGACTACGTTGCCGGCGCACGTCTCGTCCACGCCCGGGGCAGAGCTATGCAACAGGCCAACGAACTTCATCCCGGCACGATGGCGGCGCTGATGGGTGGTGACAGTGCCGCCCTCTCTCGTTTGAGCGAGATCAACAACCTGTGGTTGGCCAACTTCAATGGAGAAGGTCAGACCGTGGTGTCTGGCTCCCTTGAGGCCATCGACGAACTCGAGCAGCGTGGCAAGGAATTGGGCTGGCGTCGCGTGACCAGGCTAAAAGTTGGCGGTGCGTTCCACTCACCCCTCATGGCAACGGCGCAAGAGGAGCTGAACAGAGTCCTCGCGGCAACCGAGTTCCAAGACTTTGAAGGACAAGTCGCCGCCAACGTTGACGGCGTGCTCCGTTCCGGAGATGATGCGTGGCGGAGTTTGCTGGCGCGTCAACTTACCGAACCAGTGCAATTTCTGCGCTCGATTGAGGCTCTACCGAATTCGGTAGTGCGAACGGTCGAGATGCCACCGGGCACTGTGTTGACCGGATTAACCAAGAGGATTCGAACCTTTACCCAGCAAGACAACATCCAACCGCGAGAGGAACAGTCATGAGCAGAGTTGTTGTCGTAACGGGAGCCAGTCGTGGAATAGGTGCAGCCACGGCCGATGCCTTTGTAAAAATGGGTGACACGGTGATTGCGATTTCTCGAAGCGGCGAGGGGCCAAACGGGATCGCGAAGTCCCTCTCTGTGGATGTCTCTAATGCCGACGCCCTGAAGGGCGCATTCGATGAAATTGTCACCCGGTTCGGGCCAATCGACGTCTTGGTGGCCAACGCGGGAATCACACGCGACGGCCTGGCGTTGCGAATGTCCCTTGAGCAGTGGCGCGAGGTGCTGGCTACCAATCTCGACGGTGCCTTCTACAGCGCCCAGGCGGCCATGGGCTCGATGATTAAGAGCCGGAAAGGTTCCATAATCTTCATTGGCTCTGTTTCACCGTTTCTTGGTATTCCCGGTCAGGCGAACTATGCCGCCGCCAAAGCAGGATTAGTAGGTCTCGCCCGATCACTAGCGACCGAATTAGCTCGTCGCAACATCACCGTCAACGTGGTTGCACCGGGATTCATAGATACCGAAATGACGGTCTCGCTCGGTTCAGACCTCGATTCACTGCTGCCACGAATTCCCGCGGGACGTATTGGCCAGCCGGAAGATATCGCTCACGTGGTCACGTTCCTGGCATCCGAGCATGCTCGATACATCACCGGCACCGTGATCCCCGTTGACGGTGGTTTAGGTATGGGCCTCTAACCCACATTTCCCTCCCCCGGAAACTACGATTAGGGAAACGAAGGAGTCACCATGGACCGCAACGAAGCACTTGAGAAGTTCAACCAACACGCAGTCGATGTCTTGGCTGTTGAAGCATCCCAACTGACACCAGAGGCCGCATTTGGTGACGACCTCGGCGCAGACAGCCTGGACCTCGTGGAGCTCGTGATGGCCCTCGAGGAAGAATTCGATATCGAGGTCGGCGAAGACGAACTGAAAGACATTCGTACCGTCGGTCAAGCCTTCGAACTGATCTTCGCGAAGCTCTAGTGCTACTGGGATTCAATCCCGACTCCCCCGTTTCGGGACGCCGCGTCGTTGTGACCGGTATCGGGGCCATGTCGTGCGCCGGAACTGGTGCTGCGGCCCTTTGGAACGCCCTACTGTCAGGGGCGACACCGGAAGATCGTCACGTTCCTGACTTCGATGCTTCGCATCTAGGAGGTCCGAAAGATCTCCGGCGGCTTGACCCATTCACCCTCTTTGCCCTGGCCGCCGCTGAAGAGGCATGGTCGCAATCAGGTTTGAACGCCACTTATTCGAACGCCGCCAGCATCATCGCCACTGGCATCGGTGGACTTCAGACGCTGATAGAGCAGCTCGACGTACTAGATAAGCGTGGCGCGAATCGAGTCTCACCATTTTTAATTCCAATGATGATGCCCAACGCCGCAGCCGCAGCCGTGTCGATGCGGTTTGGTACGCGCGGACCCTGTGAAACCATCACGACCGCTTGCGCCGCTGGCACTCACGCGATTGGCTACGCCGCTCGACTCGTTGCCTCTGGTCGGGTTGAGGTTGCTGTAGCGGGAGGTGCTGAGGCCGTTATTACGCCAGTCAGTATCGCGGGTTTTTCCAACATGACTGCACTTTCTTCGAGTGGTCTTTCACGTCCTTTTGATGTGGATCGTGATGGTTTCGTCATGGGCGAGGGCGCCGGCGTTCTCGTGCTTGAATCCCTGGAGCACGCGCAAGCTCGAGGCGCAACAATTTTGGCGGAGATATTGGGAGCTGCCTCAACCGCCGATGCCCATCACCTAACCGCTCCCGATCCAGAGGGCGCGGGTGCAGTTGAATGCATGCGGCTTACTTTGCGTGACGCGGGACTTGACGCCAGCGAAATTGACCACATCAACGCACATGGAACGTCCACACCGCTCAATGATCGTGCCGAGGGCGAAGCTATCGCCACCGTATTTGGTGAACGGCGTCCTCCGGTGACATCGATAAAGGGCTACTTGGGGCACTCGCTCGCGGCAGCGGGAGCCCTTGAAGCGGTTGTTTCAGTACAGACACTGCAACATCAGCTGATTCCGGCCACGCTCGGAACGACCACCGTCGACCCTTCAATCGCAGTTGACGTGGTCTTGGGAAGTCCTCGCCCCCATTCCATCCGAAATATTCTTTCGAATTCTTTCGGATTTGGCGGCCACAATGGCTGCTTGGCTATTGGCCAACCGCGTTAATCGCGCTCCGCATTTCACCAAGAAACTGCTCAACCCCCTTGGGTCCCTCACCGTCCAGCAGGCGCTGTACTAATGCGGAGCCAACGATTGCGCCATCCGCAAACGTGCAGGCACTGGCGGCCTGAGCCGGTGTTGCAATTCCAATACCGACGTAAATCGGAACGGTTGACGCTTGTCGTAGTTTCTCAACTACCAAGTCGCCGCGGCCTTCATCGCTAGCCACACCAGTCACGGCCATTCTTGCGGCGGCGTAAGCAAAGCCCTGCGTTTCGGCTGCGAGCTGTACGGCCCGCTCGGGCGGAGTCGAAAGTGCTGTCATCAAAATTGACGCTACGTCGTGCTCATTACTGACGGCACGCCATGGTCCAATTTCTTCTAGGGAAAGGTCCGGAACGATTGTGCCCAATACGCCGGCGGCATGAAGTTCAGCAGCCGAACGCTCCAAGCCGTGGTGGTGGAAAATATTGAAATAAGTCATCACGATAAGCGGCACATCAATATCGAGTGTGTGCAAACCCTCTAGGACACTTGAGAGAGTGGTGCCGCGCCCTAACGCTTTCAACGATGCCTCTTGGATTACTTTGCCGTCCATGATGGGATCAGAGAAAGGAACGCCAATCTCAATGGCATCCGCGCCGGCGAATGCCGCCGCTTTCACGCAATCCAACCATTCATCGTCAAGTCCGCCAACAAAGTAGGGGACCATCGCCTTGCGGCCCCCATCGCGTAGTGCGCTTAGTCGAACATCAAGCGTGGTCATTGTGCACCTCGCAGAATGTCGCGAACCTGCGCAACGTCCTTGTCGCCCCGTCCGGACAGGTTTAACAGCACCTTGGAGCCACGCGGAATCAATGCCCCCGCCTCACGAATGACCCACGCCAGAGCATGTGCGGTCTCAAGGGCCGGGATGATGCCTTCGAGCCGCGAGAGCATCTGGAGCGCGTCCAGGACTTCTTCGTCGTTCGCTGAGTAGTACTTAGCGCGCCCTGACGATGCCAAGTGGGCGTGTTCGGGTCCGATTCCGGGATAGTCCAAACCGGCCGAGATGGAATGAGCCTCTTCGATCTGGCCCACTTCATTTTGGATGAGCAGCGAACGCATGCCGTGCAGCACACCGGGCGTTCCAAAGCCAACGGCCGAACCACCAGCCGCCTCGACGCCCACTAACTGGCTCGTGGAGTTCGCAAATCCCGCAAACATGCCAGCCGCATTCGAGCCGCCACCGACGCAAGCTACGACGTAATCCGGCTCGCCAATCTGAAGCTCTTGAAATTGCGCTGCCGCTTCGATACCGAGAATGCTCTGAAACTCACGTACCATCCAGGGGAACGGATGGGGGCCCATAACCGAGCCCAGGCAGTAGTGGGTATCTTCGACACAGGTCACCCATTCACGCATTGCCTCGTTCACTGCGTCCTTCAATGTCTTCGAACCGCTTGTAACCGGCACGACCTTGGCGCCGAGAAGCTCCATGCGAAAGACATTGAGCGACTGTCGCTGGGTATCAATTTCACCCATGTAGACCGTGCATTCGAGACCGAGGCGAGCCGCAGCGGTTGCCGAGGCAACACCGTGTTGCCCGGCTCCAGTCTCGGCGATCATGCGTGGCTTCCCCATGCGCTTTGTGAGCAAAGCTTGACCAACGACGTTATTTAACTTGTGTGACCCGGTGTGGGCTAGATCCTCTCGCTTCAGATAGACCTGAACCCCAAGGGCCTGTGAAAGTCGAGGGCAAAATGTGACGGGAGTGGGTCGACCGCCAAACTCCTTCAGAGTGTGTTCGTACTCGGCATGAAACGAGGGGTCGGCCCATGCGTCCTTGAACGCTGCTTCCAACTCAAGACAGGCGGGAATAAGCGCTTCGGGCACAAACCGCCCACCGAACTCTCCAAAGCGCCCAGAAGCATCGGGACTTCCCATATACGTCGTCACTAGTCCTCCTCGGACATCGGATAGTTACCTACTGAGGGTAAACGGTTGACATAGCCATGTCGTGCGGCCCGGATGAAATCAGAAACCAATTCCGGATCCTTGCGGCCTGGTCCCGCCTCGACGCCAGTCGAAACATCAACACCCCGCACCGGGAGTGTTCGAGCTACTTCGCCGACATTGAAGGGATTTAGGCCTCCGGCTGCGATAACTGGGGTGCGCATGTGTGTGCGCCCGAGACGACCCCACTCGTGAGATTCCCCACTGCCGGGATTCTCACCATCCAAGAGGAGAAAGTCGGCGTGCGAATGGTCAAACTCCATAAGACTGGGAGACTCAGCTGGCAGGGCCCTAATCACTGTGGGAATGAAGTCTCTGAGAAATGCCACTTCCTCGACTGACTCGAGGCCATGCAACTGCACGGCGGTCAGACCAACCTCTTCAGCAATCTCGATGACCCTGATTTTGTCTTCATTACGAAACACACCGACCGCCGTTACATCTTCCGGCAATCGCTTCACAATGTCGCGTGCCTCACTGGGCACCATTTGACGTATTGAAGGCGCAAAGACAAACCCAATAGCATTCGCGCCCTGGCTCACGCACATCAAAGCGTCAGCTTCCGTTGTAATGCCGCAGATCTTTACTATGAAGTCTTCGGACGCGAGCACTAGTTTCGCCTTCCGATTGGAAATCCGACGAAACTGGCCACTTCATCCCGAGGATCGCTCGACACGACAAAGTTCTCGCCCACCAAGACAGCGTCAAAGCCAGCGTTCGAGGCTCGCCGTACGGCCTCGGAAGAACTGAAGCCTGATTCGGCGACTGCAATCACGTGCTCCGGAAGACACGCTGCCACGTTCTCAGCCCTCTCGACGTCGACCGCAAAGGTGTGCAGGTCACGCTGATTGACGCCGATAATCGTGGCCCCGATAGAGAGCGCTCGCTCAGCCTCCGCCACGTCATGAACTTCGACCAGAGCGTCAATTCCACTGCTGATGGCGATGTCGTAGAACTCACGCAACTCGGCCTCCGATAAGGCGGCGACGATCAGAAGCACTGCGCTCGCCCCCATTTCGACGGTGTCGAGCACATCATTTACAGAAACGGTGAAATCTTTGCGAAGAATTGGGGCTTCAACCGCTGCATGGACTAGTCGCAAATCATTCTCTGAGCCAGCGAAATGAGGTTCATCCGTAAGGACGGAGATGGCGCTCGCACCCCCGGCCACGTATGCCGTAGCAAGTTCGGCCGGGTCGAGATTCTCGTTGAGCCAACCCTTCGAGGGACTCTTTCGTTTAACCTCCGCGATCACCGCGTTTCCTTGCGCGCGATGTGAGCGAATTGCTTCAGCAAAGGATGCACCCGAAGGGGTCACCGATCGACTCTTCCAGTCACGTGGATCGCTCGCCGCCCGTGCTCGATGAGCTGCCACAATCTTGTCTAGATACGTTGGCGCCATAGCCTTAGCGTACCGGCGAATCAGGCGAAAAAGGTAAGTTCGGCCCCGACGGAACTCAATATCGAAGGATCAAAACTCCGATGAGCCACTCCCCGCCAGTGGGTCGCGCCATCGCGGAAACAAAAGGATGTGACGCCCTGGGGCCCCTCTGGTCCGGCACCTTGCAGGAGCACTGAAACAGCATCAGCGCCGCCGCCGACGCCATTGATCAGGCGCCAGGGCATCGTCGCCCCGCGAGCATCGGCACGCCCAACCAATTCCTGACCAGTGAAACAGCCCTTCGTAAACGACACCGCTCTGTCAACAACTTGTTGGCCGTAGCTATGAGGAGGCAGGCCCAGTGCCCATTCAAAGCCTGAAGGTCGTCCTTCGTCGATAAGATCGGAAGAGCGTCGTGTAGGGAAAGAGTGTCTTCGCCTGTGTAGATCT
>CALAYR010000075.1 GCA_937894805.1 uncultured Acidimicrobiaceae bacterium
AAGATTCCAGGACTAGGGCGACTGGCGTATCTCGGCTTTCATGGCGTCACCAGTGTCGTGCGTGAAATGGTCACACCGCACACCTTCTTTGAAAACCTTGGCGTGCGTTACGTAGGTCCAATTGACGGTCACGACATACCTTCGATCGAGTCTGCATTGACGAATGCCGCCGAATGGGACGGCCCAATTGTTGTTCATCTATTGACCGAAAAAGGTCGGGGCTACGCACCAGCCATTAGTGATACCCAGAAACTTCACGACTACAAAATTCCCGCGAAACTTGATGATGACGAAGTACCCGTCGTCTCCTTTACGGAGTCATTTTCACGCTCCTTGGTGTCTGAGGCCACCAAGGACGATCGCATTGTGGCCCTCACCGCGGCAATGGCCGGTCCGACGGGCCTCATGCAGTTCCAGCAGCAATTCCCAACCCGATTCTTTGATGTAGGCATAGCCGAGCAGCACGAAATGACTACCGCGGCCGGTATGGCGATGGGCGGACTCAAGCCAGTCGTTTGCGTGTACTCCACGTTCTTTGCGCGGGCATTCGACCAAGCCAATCTCGACGTAGGACTTCTCGGGCTCCCTGTCGTCATGGTCTTTGATCGCGCGGGAATCACGGGCGACGACGGTCCTTCGCACCATGGAATTCTCGATATGGCCCTCTGTCTCGCCATCCCTGGTGTGACCATCTTTGCCCCATCCTGCATTGAAGAAGTTCCCGTCATGCTCGCTTCCGCCCTGGCCCTTGACACGCCGACCGCGATTCGATTCCCAAAGACAACGCCGCGGCACATTGATGGTCAATCAGGCTCTGGGCTTCACGCTCGGAAGATCAAACAGGGCGACGGCAGTCTTTGCGTGATCGCCGTAGGGAAAATGGTCGGTCACGCTTTTGAAGCGCTCGAAGACATGGGGGTGGATGCTTCTCGCGTAACCCTCTTTGACGCTCGCGTCATACCTCCAGACCCCGCGATGATTACTGAAGCGCTCACGCACCAACGTGTCTTAACCATCGAAGATGGCGTTCAGCATGGTGGCGCCGGTGCGTTGATCCTGGCTCGCCTGAGAACTCAGGCGCAGGCCCAGGGCGTCCCCGTGCCAACATCAAGGATTTTGGGCGTACCTCGAGCTTTCCTGCAGCACAACACTCCCGATTCCCTCCTGGCCGAGATTGGCCTCGACATTGCGGGCGTTCGCCAAGCGATGCAGCATTTTCTAAACGACGTTCCGGCGGTCGAACTGGACCTGCCGCTCGCACCACGCCCAACGTTTTTGTAGCCTCTCGCTCCTGACGTACCGGTAGCGTGCCCATATGAGCTTTCCCATTGAAAAGACAGACGCGCAGTGGCGCGATGAACTCTCAGAAGATCGGTTCGCCGTCCTTCGTGAAGCAGCCACCGAGCCACCCTTCACCGGAGCCCTCCTCCATGTTGACGGCCAGGGCACTTTTGCCTGCGGTGGCTGCCAGCAGACCCTGTTTACAACGAGCCAGAAATTCGACTCCGGCTGTGGCTGGCCCAGTTTTGACGAATGCATTCCGGGCACCATCATCGAAAAGCGCGACGCCTCGTTGGGAATGATTCGTACCGAAATACTTTGCTCCCAGTGCGGTGGACACCTTGGTCACGTCTTCAATGACGGACCCACCGAGTCAGGGCTGCGATACTGCGTCAACTCGCTAGCGATTGACTTCGAAAACGAGAACTAAACGTCGAGGAATCGACGAATCGCCAACGCCGAGCCAATCGAGCCGATTGAAACTCCGAGAATCGCAACTACTGAGGCCGAGCCAATAAAGGCTGTTGTGGAGAGTCGGAACAGCACGGGCAACGGATACCAGGTCTGAAATACCGCCAGGAAGCCCACGGCGAGACCCGATCCAATGAGACCCTGGAAGAAGCCTTCGCTAATAAATGGGATGCGAATGAACCAGTTAGTCGCTCCGACGAGCTTCATCACCGCTACTTCTCGGCGGCGCGCAAAGATGGCCATTCGAATCGTATTCAGAATCAAAACAGTCGCCGAGATCAGCAAGATGCCCGCGAGGCCAACGAACACCCATTGGGCAATACGAATGACCTTCTCCATCTGACGTACCTGTTGTTCTGGTGCGGTGACCGTCAGAACGCCGGGCTGTCCAGTGAAACTGGTCTCCACGACGAAGACATTGTTCGGCGCCGTTGGCGTACAGCGAAACGAGGATGGCATGTCGCTGGGCTGAAGCACCGAGAATTCAGACTGAGGAAGAAGCTTGCGGGCCTCTTCGTAGTCCTGTTGCTGTGTGTAGAACGTGCAACTCTTGACGAAGGGAAGGGTCCTGAGCTGCGAATCCACAGCGCTGACTTCAGCCTGGGAAGCAGTGGGCTTCATCCAAATTGTGACTCGTGTGCCTTGTTGCCAGTGACTTGACGCCTGTGAAGCACTCTGCTTGAGCATCAGCGCGGCGCCCACGAGGAAAAGCGAAACGGTCACCGTCAAGATGGCGGCGATCGTCATAAGACGGTTGCGCCACAGATTCGTGCCGGTCTCGCGCAGGGTGTACCTAAAGAAGCTCAGCATTTAAAACCCCGTGCTCACTTCGGTGTCGTAGAGCCCGCGGCTCTCGTCACGCACCAACTCACCGTCAACCATCTCGATAACGCGCTTTCGCATCCGGTCGACGAGACCCTTGTCGTGTGTAGCCATCACCACGGTGGTGCCGGCCTTATTGATGCGCTCCAGCAACTGCATAATGATTTCCGAGTTTGCCGGGTCGAGGTTCCCTGTTGGCTCGTCCGCCAGCAGGAGGATGGGGCGGTTGACAAATGCCCGAGCAACAGCGACGCGCTGCTGCTCGCCACCAGAAAGCTCGCTGGGCAGGTTGTCGGCCTTGTCGGCCAGTCCCACCACGTCGAGGACTTGGGTGACTTGATTCTTGATCGTCTCAGTCGGGCGACCGATTACCTCGAGCGCAAAGGCGACATTCTCGAACACGGTCTTGTTGGGCAAGAGGCGGAAATCCTGAAAAACGCAGCCGATATTGCGACGGAGGTAAGGAACGCGCCACTTTGGCATCTTGAGCACGTCCTTGCCCGAAACATGGATTGCACCACTGTCGGGGAGTTCTTCGCGAAGAACGAGTCGAAGAAAAGAGGTCTTACCGGAACCTGATGATCCAACTAAAAAGACGAAGTCTCCCTTGCTGATCTCCACCGAGAGGTTCTTGAGCGCCACGGTCCCGTTGGGGTAGGTCTTACTGACGTCTTCGAAACGAATCATGACACCCCCTTCGCGGGCCTATTCGGTCATAGCGAATAACCAGCTACCGATAACTTGACCAGCCTACCCCTGATGACGCTCAATTTTGGACCATCAATGCCGGTGAATTTAAGCGGAACGAGTCCGTTGGCGACGAAGTTCTGCTTCCATAAAGGCGTCGAGGTCGCCATCGAGCACCGCTTCCACGTTCCCTGTTTCGTGATCAGTACGGTGATCTTTTACCAACTGATAGGGCGCCTGGACGTAACTGCGAATCTGACTACCCCACGCATTATCGCCTCGTTCACCGGTAATCGATTCCAGGGTGGCCTTCTGTTCGGCTCGAATGCGTTCCGCAAGTTTCGACTCGAGGATTTGCATTGCTCGCGCGCGATTTTGATGCTGACTGCGTTCATTTTGGCAACTCACCACAATGCCAGTCGGAATGTGCGTGAGTCGAATAGCGGAGTCAGTTTTGTTGACGTGCTGGCCACCGGCACCAGACGCTCGATAGGTGTCGACGCGAAGATCCTTGTCTTCTATCGTGACGTCGCCGCTGGCATCGGTGAGCAGCGGAGTGATCTCTACGCTGGAAAAGCTCGTCTGACGGCGAGACTGCGAGTCAAAGGGACTTATGCGAACGAGTCGATGGACGCCACGCTCGGCCGAAAGCCAGCCAAATGCAAAACGGCCCTTAACAATGGCGGTTGCCGACAGAATGCCGGCTTCTTGTCCTTCCGACACCTCGTCGATCTCGACTTCGAAACCTCGCCGTTCAGCCCAGCGGCTATACATCCGCAGAAGCATCTCGGCCCAGTCTTGCGCGTCGGTACCACCCGCTCCGGCATGAAACTCCAAGATGGCGTCGCACTCGTCATATTGACCGGAGAGCAGACTCTGGAGTTCCAAAGATTCGATGGCTGAGGTGATCTGTTCCACTGTGTCGCTCAGTTCGGAGACCATCGATGCGTCACCCGCGGCCAGCGATTCACGCGCCAGTTCGATAAGCACTTCCCCATCTTCGATTTGACTACCGAGGCCGTCAAACTCCTCTAGCGCTACGCCGGCGCGACCCAATTCTGTTGTCACGGCACGCGCTCGATCTTGGTCGTCCCACAGGTTTGGGTCCGCGGCCTGTTCGGTGAGAACTTCGTGCTTAGAACGCAGCGAGGCAATCTTCAAATAGTCTTCGGCCGCACGCCAGCGTCGGGCCAAATCGGCCAACGCAGCAGTCGCGTCGCGAAGAGCGCCCTCGACCTTAGGGTCGGCCATGGCACTGCTTGAACTTCTTGCTGGAGCCACAGAAGCATGGGTCGTTTCGACCGATCTTCTCCTTCGCGTTACCAGTGGCCTTGGGTGCAGGTCCGGATGGATTGGGGACCTTTGAAGACTCCACCGGTGCGGCGTCGACATTGGTCACCGCACCATCGAGGGCGCTTTCATTCGACGGCGCCGCGATGGTCTCAATGTGTGTGATAAATCGAACAAAGTCGTCGTCTACTGAAGATAAGAGCTGCTCGAACATCGCAAAACCTTCACGCTGCCAGGCCACGAGTGGATCTTGCTGGGCCATGGCGCGCAGGTGGATGCCATCACGAAGGTGGTCCATGTCACTGAGGTGATCACGCCAGCGTTGGTCCAAGATCTGCAACATGACGTCACGCTCAATGGCTTCGGCCATGCCACCTTCACCGGGGTACCCGTCACACTTGGTCTTGTAGAAGCTGAGGGCATCCTCCACGAGCAATTCTTCGAGTTCATCTCGATCAGAGAGTGCCGCTACCTGCTCAGTGGTAACGGTCGTTGGGTAGTAGTTCCGAGCCCCAAGAACAATGTCACTGACGTTCCACTCTTCGGCGTATTCATCGGCGCAATGGACGGCCACGACCTCGGCCATCTTGTTCGCAATTAGCTCGAGTGCTCGCTCGTGGAGATCCTCGCCCTCAAGAATTTGAAAACGACGGCCGTAGATGACTTTCCGCTGTTCGTTCATTACTTCGTCGTACTTCAGAACATCCTTACGGATTTCACCATTTCGACCTTCGACCGTGTTCTGCGCCCGTTCGATCGCCTTGGTGACCATCTTGGCTTCAATGGGCTCATCGTCAGGCATGGTGCGATCCATAACCCAGCTAATGGCGCCAGTGGCAAAGAGGCGTAGGAGTTCATCTTCCAACGAGAGATAGAAACGACTCGTACCGGGGTCACCCTGACGGCCACTTCGACCGCGGAGCTGATTGTCAATACGGCGCGACTCGTGGCGTTCAGTGCCGAGAACGTAGAGGCCTCCGGCCTCGCGTACCTTCTGGCCCTCGGCCTCGCAGATTGGCTTCCATTTCGCCAGTGCGACCCGTAGGGCTTCGTCGTAGCCCTCGGCGCCGGGTTGGAGACCTTCGGCCTGCACGTCACGTTGTGCCAGGCCCTCATGGTTGCCACCGAGGATGATGTCTACGCCTCGTCCCGCCATGTTGGTAGCCACAGTCACGGCTCCAATACGTCCGGCCTGCGAGACAATCTCCGCTTCGCGGAAGTGCTGCTTGGCGTTAAGGACTTCGTGCGCAATGCCGGCTTGGGCGAAAGCTTTCGAGAGAAGTTCGGACTTTTCGACCGATGCCGTACCGAGCAGCACGGGCTGACCAGCGGCATTGCGATCGATGACTTCTTCCACAATTGCCGCGAACTTGGCTTGTTCGGTCTTAAAGATCAAGTCGGGGCGGTCATCACGTTGCGGCGAACGGTGAGTCGGGATCGGCACCACCGTAAGTCCGTACGTTGTGCCGAATTCGGCCGCCTCGGTTTCGGCGGTACCGGTCATACCGGCGAGCTTGCCGTAAAGGCGGAAGTAGTTCTGGAGCGTTACCGTGGCCCACGTGTGGTTCTCATCTTGGATGCGGACGCGTTCCTTGGCCTCTACAGCCTGGTGAAGACCGTCATTCCAGCGACGCCCATCAAGGGTGCGGCCCGTGAACTCGTCAATGATTTGGACCTCTCCTCCGGCGACGAGATAGTCCTTGTCGCGGTGGAATAGCTCCTTGGCCCGAAGCGCCTGGGTCAGTTGGTGTACGTAGTTCGTCGACACGGCGTCGTAGAGATTCGTAACCCCAAGGGCACGCTCTACTTTGTCAATACCCGACTCCGTCGGAATCACGGTCTTCTTCTCTTCGTCGACTTCGTAGTCCTTGTCACGGGTCAGGGTGCGCACAATGGAAGCGAACTGGTAGTACAGCTTCGTTACGTCATCGGCCGGGCCAGAGATGATCAACGGCGTACGGGCTTCGTCAATCAAGATTGAGTCGACTTCGTCAACAATTGCAAAGTTGTGGCCGCGTTGGACCATCTGCTCCAATGAGCGGGCCATGTTGTCGCGGAGGTAATCAAAACCCAGTTCGGTATTGGTGCCGTAGGTCACGTCGCAGGCGTAGGCCGCGCGCTTGGCATCGAAGTCATCGACATCGGGCCCAACCCGACCAACCGTAAGACCGAGCCAACGGTGCAGACGGCCCATCCATTCAGCGTCACGGGCTGCGAGGTAGTCGTTCACGGTAACGACGTGCACCCCTTCGCCACTGAGGGCGTTCAGGTAGACCGGCAATGTGGAGACCAGGGTCTTACCTTCACCAGTCTTCATTTCAGCGATCCAACCAAAGTGCAGGGCCATGCCACCCATTAACTGGACGTCGTAGTGGCGCTGGCCCAGTACACGAGTCGCGGCTTCACGCACAACTGCGTACGCCTCGATGAGGAGATCGTCGAGTGTTTCACCCTCGGCGAGACGGGATTTAAATTCTGCGGTCTTCGCCTGCAGCTCGGCATCGCTGAGGGCGGCCATCTCGTCAGAAAGCGCATTAATTGGCTGCACTAATTCTTGGAGTTGGCGAACTCGCTTGCCTTCACCAGCGCGAAGGACCTTACTTAAGAGGCTCATAGTCCCTGTAACCCTACCTGCCCTCAAATGGCGTATTGGTTGCGGGCAGCTGACCTGGTCTTTGACCCCACACTCGCCTGCAGTGGTGTCCGAGTGGGCCCGAAGCAGCAGAGACTGCTCTCCGCGGACCGATTCACTCACTTCACCAACACTTCACGTCACCCATTTGATGACGCAAAGGCAGGGCTTACTTCTAAACCGCGCCATGCTCAGCGTCCACAAGACGCCTTACGTGGGTCGTTTTGCCCGCGACTGGCATCGACTTTCAACCACAGCCTGCCCGCAACCGGCCATATTCTACGCCCTTAGTGGCGAGGCGTCCGAGCGGAAAAGAGTGAGAGCAGGAGCAATCGTGACCCGAGGAGCAGGGCGGCCAGCGGCAGGAGCAGGCGTCGCACGCCCCGGGCCGTACGGGCCTCGAATCGCAGGGCGCTGGCGTGGTGAGCGCGCACCATGGCTCGAGGCGCCCGAGCCCGCGAGACTCCCTCAATGTGCGTTATGGAGGCTTCGGGAACGACCGCGACGCGCCAGCCGGCCGCTTGGATGCGCCAGCAGAGATCCATATCCTCGGCAAACATGAAGTACCGCTCGTCAAATCCACCGACGGACTGAAAGGCGCTAGCCCGCGTTATAAAAAAGGCACCACTAACCCAGTCAACCTGGCCGTGGCGGCCGGGCGAACGGTAACGCTTCGTAAAGGGATTGCCACTCCACACCGGGGCCAAGAGGGCGTGCAGGCCAGCGAGCAGGACATTGGGGAATATTCGAATAGATGGATAGGTCGCTCCAGCACTGTCGACGATCGTCGGACCGGCAATGCCGACATCAAGATTGTTCTCCATATACGAGATCAGTCGCTCCACGGCGTGGGGATGGACCTGGACGTCGGGATTGGAAAGCAGGAGGTACGTACAGTCCCCCGCGAAGGCCACGCCACGGTTCATGCCACGCCCGTAGCCGGCATTGACCTGAGTATCGACAAGTACGACGTCTCGACTGGCGAGCGCCGCTGCACTCGCGCCCTGCGTGCTGTTGTCGACAACGACAATCCGTTCGACACCCTCACTTCGAAGTGATTCGACACACGAGACCAGATCATCGCCGGCGAAGTAGTCCACGATGACGGCACTCACTTGATGCACAGCGAACTACCGAAGTCCGAGCTGGCCGGCAAAGTACGCCACCGTGAGCTCAATCCCACTGGCGACGTTGACCTCTGGGGACCAATCGAGAACGGTTCTCGCACGGTCAATGTCTGGTCGGCGGCGAGTGGGATCATCTTGAGGCAGTGGCTGCCTGACGATTTCACTCGACGATCCGGTGGACCGAAGAATGAGATTGGCAATCTCCAGCACCGTCATCTCATTCGGATTACCGAGATTGATGGGTTCGTTGAATGACGTAGCACAGGCCAACTGCAAACCTCGCACGAGGTCACTGACGTAACAGAGGCTTCGCGTCTGTTCACCAGTGCCGTAGACCGTGAGCGACTCACCACGGAGGGCCTGGCAGATGAAGTTTGAGACCACCCGGCCATCGCCCTCGGCGAGTCGTGGTCCGAACGTATTAAAGATGCGCACAATGGCGACCGGGATGCCGTGAGTTTGGCGATAGGCCGTCGAGAGGGCCTCGGCAAACCTCTTGGATTCGTCGTAGACGCTTCGTGGTCCCACGGGATTGACGTTGCCCCAATACGACTCACGCTGCGGATGCTCAAGCGGATTGCCGTAGACCTCAGACGTCGACGCCAAAAGAAATTTCGCGCCATCACGTCGGGCCAATTCGAGAGCGTGGCGCGTTCCCTCTGAACCCGCCGCCAACGTTTCCAGCGGTCGAGCCAAATAGGCGGGCGGTGACGCCGGTGACGCTAGGTGGTAGACCTCTCGAAACTCGATGTCGCAGTCAATGCCCGCAGAGACGTCCTGCACGCGTAATTCGCAACGACCTGTGGCGAGAGCGTCAGTTAGATTCTCCGCCGATCCCGTCGAGAGGTCGTCGAAGACTACGACCGAGTCACCGCGCGCCACGAGTCCATCCACAAGGTGAGACCCGACAAAACCGGCTCCACCCGTGACGGCGACATTCATGAGCGCCCGATACTCCGAACAGTGGCACCGGCGGCATGAGCCGACTGAAGGTCGACCACGCTTCGGGCGTCGTAGATACACGGCTGAGCCATCGTGGGCACCAGTCGGCTCCAGTCGAGTGAGCGAAACATCGCCCACTCCGTGAGAATGACGGTGACATCGGCACCGGCCACAGCCTCCTCGAGAGTGGCGCAGACTCCCAAGTTGACAACGTCGCTCGAGGTGTCGCTGGTCGCAACCGTCGGATCGAATGAGCGAATACGGGCCCCAGCTTCGAGGAGGAGCTCTGCCACTTGGAGCGCTGGCGAGTCGCGGCGATCCCCAGTATTGGCCTTAAACGTCAGACCCAGTACGGCCACGGTCTTGCCAGACAACGAACCACCCGCCATGGCGGCCACTTGCGCCACGATGTGTCGCTGCTGGGCCGCATTTGATTCGATGGCGGCCCGCACGACGTCGAGATTCAGCCCTGCGTCAGCCGCAATGGCCACGAGCGCCGAGGT
The DNA here is from genome assembly GCA_937894805.1 of uncultured Acidimicrobiaceae bacterium. GTDB lineage: Bacteria > Actinomycetota > Acidimicrobiia > Acidimicrobiales > RAAP-2 > RAAP-2. The sequence continues at coordinate 9,756 of CALAYR010000075.1, forward strand.
GTCCTTCGGGAGACAGGAGCCACCCCAGCCCGGTCCGGGACTGAGAAATGGGAAGCCGATGCGATGGTCGCTTCCAATACCCCGCACGAGGTCATCGACATCGGCGCCGAGTTGGTCGCAGAGGCGCGACATCGTGTTAATAAAAGAGAGCTTGGTAGCGAGAAATGCATTGGACGCGTATTTGATGAGCTCGCTCGTTGTAGCGTCCGTCACAACCACGGGGGCACCGGTGGAGGCGAATAATTGCGCCACGCTTGCGGCCGCTTCGCGATCTTCGGCGCCGACCACGATGCGATCAGGCTTGAGGGAGTCCCCGAGGGCAGTGCCCTCCCGGAGAAATTCGGGGTTCGAAACCACACGCACTCCAGGACGATTGATGATTGACCTCACACGCTCCATCGTGCCGACAGGCACGGTGGACTTGTTGACGACAATCGCATCGTCACGCAGCGCGTGAGCAATTTGTTGCGCCACCGCATCAATAAACGAGAGGTCGGCGCGGCCATCATCATCCATAGGGGTGGCTACACAGAGAAACACAAACTTGGCGCCCGCGACGGCCTGCACGGCGTCATCGGATACTTCCAACTGGCCCGACTGAACCACTGCAGCCAAGACGTCCTCAAGGCCCTCCTCGAGGATGGGTGAGCGACCGGACCGAATTGATTCCCGGCGAAATTCGTCCCGTTCAGCAATAACCACACTGTGGCCGAAATGCGCCAGCATCACGGCCGTGGGAATTCCGACGTATCCGGCGCCAATCACCGCAATGCGCTCGGGGTTAGACACCGTTTGGTGAGTGGAATCAAGGAGGGACATGTGTTGAAACCTTAGTTCCGGTCAGCCACGAAACGAGAAAGAGCGGCTGTCCATTCTGGCATCGGCTGAAAGCCAGCCGACTCCCACTTTTGGGTTGAGAGATCGCTTCGTGCCGGGCGCGCGGCCGCGGGCGTGGGAGAAAGTTCTGCCGTCACTATTGGCGTGACGAAACCCTCGGGGGCACCGAACAGTCGTGCGGCCGTTTCGGCCACTGAGAACCACGACGTTGTGCCTCGATTCGCCACGTGCCAAATCCCACCGAGGGGCTGGCGAGCGAAGGTCACGAGAGCGCGAGCGAGGTCGGCCGAGAACGTTGGGGTGCCTACTTGGTCAGTGACGAACCGTACCAGTTCGTTTCGACCGACCCGATCAGCGATGACGTGGAGTACGTTGCGGCCACGAAGTCCCATGACCCACGAGGTGCGAATAATGGCGTCTTGTGGTCGGCAACGTAGCTCACCCGCCAACTTGGAACGGCCGTAGACCCCAATGGGGTTCGTGGCATCGGTCTCCACGTACGTGTCGCCCTTTTGGCCGTCATAGACGTAGTCCGTTGAAACCGCAATAAACCGCGATCCAAACTCGAAGGCCGCGTCCGAGAGATTCCCGGTGCCTTCTTCATTAACGGCAAAGCAGGCTTCAGCATCGCTCTCGGCTTTGTCGACGGCGGTATAGGCCGCGAGATGAATAATGACATCCGGGCGGACCATGCCTACGGTGCGACGAACGGCCTGGGCGTCAGTGACGTCAAGGTCGTGATGAGTCAAACCCATGACGGTGAACTCGTCAGTCCCTACGGCGACGCCGTCGGGTTGAAACGAGGGATCACCACCGGGTGGCGTTAAGCCCGCCAGGACGTCCATGAGGTCTTGTCCCACCTGACCCGCGGCGCCCGTTACGAGAACTTTGATCACAGCTGCTCCGCGCGACGAAGATGCACGATGTCGCCGTAACGAATGGCTTCGTCGCCTTCACTGGTGGCCACTATCAATGTTCCATCCCGTTCGAGAGAAACGGCCGTGCCGGTGATGGAGCCTTGGGTCCGCTCCACACGGACTGCTTGGCCTAACGTCACGAGTGAGTGCACTAGTTCTTCGTGCAACTGCATGCAGCCTTCGGCAGTGTCAAGAAGAGGTCGTCGACGATCTAACTCACCGAGGGTGATGTCGAGCATGGCTCTTGGTTCGATCGATACACCTACTTGATCTAGGACGCATGTGCCGCCGACACCTTCGGGTCCGGGCCACTGGAGATTCACGCCAATGCCGACCACGTAGCCCTCGCCGTCACCAATGACCTCACTCAGCAGTCCGCCGAGTTTGTGGTCACCGACGACGAGGTCGTTGGGCCACTTGAGGTCAGGTTGGAGACCACAGAGCCGAGTGAGGGCTGTTCGCGCGGAGAGTGCGACCGCCGCCGAGACTAAAAATCTCTGCTCGGGGGCCACGGTCGGGCGGAGCAGAATCGAGGCTAGGAGGGAGACGCCTCGGGGGGCCTCCCACGAACGGTCCAGCCTGCCACGGCCGGCCGACTGGAAATCAGCACGAGCGACCACGCCTTCGGGCGCACCAGATTGGGCTTCTTGAGCCAGATAGGTATTCGTTGAGTCGATTTCGGCAAATTCGCGAATCTGCCAGAGAATGGAATTCATAACCCAAACCTTAGAGTTTTACTGCCAGTGGTAAAAATATAGGTCTAAGTAGGCGAGGAGAACTGGTGCTAAAGAAGGTCTTGATTGCCAATCGCGGAGAAATTGCTGTCCGCGTCATTCGTACATGTCGGGAAATGGGTATCGCCACTGTGGCGGTCTACAGCGAACTCGACCGAGAGGCGATGCACGTACGCCTCGCCGATGAGGCATATGCCCTTGGCGGGCAGACCGCTGCTGAGAGCTACCTCAACACTGAGGCCATCCTCGACGTCATTGAGCGCTCCGGTGCTGACGCCGTTCACCCCGGCTACGGCTTCTTCTCCGAGAACACCGACTTTGCTCGCGCGATCACCGCACGTGGCGTGACCTTCATTGGACCACCGCCCGAGGCGATCGAAGTCATGGGCGACAAAATCTCTTCCCGCATTGCCGCACAGGCCGCTGGCGTGTCCGGTGTACCGGGCCGCAACGAGACGCTGACTAGTGGCGATGAAGTCGTCGCATTCGGAAACGAGTTCGGTTGGCCCGTAGCTATTAAGGCTGCATACGGTGGCGGTGGTCGAGGCATGAAGGTCGTCCACTCGGCCGACCAGGCCGCCGAACTCCTTGAGAGTGCCAAGCGGGAAGCGCTGAGCTACTTCGGTCGTGACGAGTGTTACGTAGAGCGCTACTTGACCTGGCCTCGCCACGTTGAAATGCAAGTCTTGGCCGACACGCACGGCAATGTGCTGTGGCTTGGTGAGCGCGACTGCTCCGCTCAGCGCCGTCACCAGAAATTGATTGAAGAGTCCCCCGCGCCAAACTTCCCTGACGACGTCCGTCGTGCCATGGGTGAAGCGGCCGTCAAGGTCTCCCGCGCCTGCGGTTACGTCAACGCTGGAACGGTTGAGTTCCTCTACCAAGATGGCGAGTTCTACTTCCTCGAAATGAACACCCGTCTCCAAGTCGAGCACCCCGTGACCGAACTCGTCACCGGCCTCGACCTAGTGGAGTGGCAGTTGCGTATCGCCGCCGGCGAAGCGATCCCCTTCGGTCAAGAAGATATTGAACGTCGGGGCCACGCCATTGAAGTTCGCATCAACGCCGAGGATCCGACCGCCGGAAGGTTCACCCCCTCCCCCGGAACAATCACTCGTTTCAGCGAGCCCAGCGGACCTGGCGTGCGCCTCGACGCGGGCTACGCCCAAGGTGACGCCATCAGTCAGTACTACGACAACCTTGTCGGCAAGCTGATCGTCTGGGGTCCCGACCGCGATCGAGCCCGTCGTCGACTACTTCGAGCCATCGAAGAGACCGTCATTGAGGGCATCGCCACAACCTTGCCGGCCGACGTTGCGATTTTGGAACACCCCGACTTCGTCGAGGGCATTCACTCCACCAAGTGGGTCGAGGAATTGCTGGACCTCTCGGGCATCGTGGCCGCTCCCAGTGCTGTCGGTGACGAAGGCGAGGCACTCGTGCGTCGCTCGGTAACGGCCGAAGTTGATGGACGGCGTATCAACGTCAACCTGTGGTTGCCCGAAGTTGTCGGTACGGCTGCCCCTGCGGCCGCCAAGGCCTCACCGCGCCGTGGTGGCGGCGCGAGCGTCGCCGGTGCAGGGTCAGGCGCTGTTGTTGTCCCGATGCAAGGAACGATCGTTAAGGTTTCCGTCGCTGTAGGCGACACCGTCGAAGCCGGACAGACCGTTGTCATCCTCGAAGCCATGAAGATGGAAAACGCCGTGAATGCCGACAAGGCTGGTGTCGTCAAAGAAGTCAAGGTGGCGGCCGGTGACGGCGTCTCCGCTGGCGACGTCGTCGTGGTTATTGAATGAGTCTCCACGAACGGATTCGTAGCTCCGTTTCGGCGGTACAGGCAGAACTCCTGACGCTTAGTCACGACATTCACGCCCACCCCGAAATTGGCTACGAAGAGTTTCACGCGGCCGAAGTCACCACCGCACTGCTCACTCGTCACGGCTTTGTCGTCGAACGGCCCATCGCAGGACTCGAGACTGCCTTTCGAGCCACCAAAGGTTCCGGTTCACTCCGCATCTCGCTCTGCGCCGAATACGACGCACTGCCTGATGTGGGCCACGCCTGTGGTCACAACATCATCGCCTCCTCCTCCGTTGGGGCGGCCCTGGCGTTGGGTGAAATCGCCGATGAGCTAGATGCCACGATCGTGGTCTTCGGTACGCCGAGCGAGGAGGGTGGTGGTGGCAAAGTTGACATGATCAACGCCGGACTCTTCGACGACGTTCACCTCTCGATGATGGTGCACCCCTGGCCGACTGAACGGCTCGAAGCGCAGTGCCTCGCCGTTGTGGGGTTCGAGCTGACCTTCTACGGCAAGGAGGCTCACGCCTCGGCCGCACCGTGGGAGGGCCGCAACACCGTAGATGCCCTGACCTTGGCCCAGGTCGCCATTGGACTCCTACGCCAGCAACTCCGCCCCGGTGACCAAGTCCACCACATGGTCAAAACCGGTGGCTCATTTGCCAACATCATCCCGGCCAAGTCGGTCGCGCAGTTCATGTGTCGTTCCATCAATATCGAGCGTCTCAACGAGCTCCGCGTTCGCGTGGACCAGTGTTTCCAGGCGGCCACCTTGGCCACCGACACCAGTTACGAAATCGAAGTGCTCGGTCACGAATTCACCCACATGATTTCCGACGCTGACATTCTCAAGCACTACCGCACCAACGCGGAGCGCTTTGGGCGCACCTTTGAACTCGATGACGAAGGGGCCGCGAAGCCAACGATCTCGACCGATATGGCCAATGTCTCCTTGGTGACTCCTTCGATTCACCCATTAATCAAGATTGAGACCAACGGCGCGATTAATCACCAGCCGGAGTTCACCGCCTCTTGCATCACCTCGTCGGCCGACCAAGCCGTGCTCGAAGGAGCCATGATCATGGCCATGACGGCCGTTGACACCGCACTCGATGTTCCGCTGCGTACCCGACTTCTCGAAAGGATTACCCAATGATTCTCGAACACGCCTGGCTCACCATTACCGAGGGCCGCGAGGCCGAATTTGAAACAGCGATGGCCCAGGCCTTTGCGATTATCGAATCAGCGCCCGGCTGCCACGGAGCCGAAGTTCGTCGCGTGGTTGAGAGTTTGAACTACGTCTTGATTGTGAAGTGGGACAGCGTCGAAGTCCACATGGAAGGCTTTCGGACCTCGCCTCTCTTTGAAGAGTGGCGCGCCGCAACGCACCACTTCTACTCCGAAAAGCCGTACGTTATTCACTACAGCGAGCCAATCGCCCGCTAGTTCCTAGCTGGGTTGGTAGACGCCGAACTCGCCACGGAGCGTGTCGGCAACTTCACCGAGCGTCGCCATGCGCGAGAGTGCGGTCTTCATTGGGTAGAGCAAGTTGCTCGATCCCCGGGCCGCAGTGGCCAACTCTTCCAGCGCCGCAGTAACGGCGGCGTTGTCACGGCGGAGTTTGAGCTCACGAACACGCTTCTCCTGGGCCCGCTGCTGCTCCACGTCAATGGGGAAGACATCGTTCTTTTGGTTGGTCGTTTCGGTGAACTTGTTTACGCCGACAACAATCTTGTCGCCACGGTCGACGGACCGAGCGAAGTCGTAGGCCGCGTTTTCGATTTCATCCTGCATGAAGCGGGCCTCAATCGCGGCTACTGCGCCACCCATCTCGTCAATTCGCTTGATGTAGTCAGTCGCGAGCTCCTCAATCTCGTCCGTCAGAGACTCGACGAAGTACGACCCAGCCAGCGGGTCAGCCGTATCGGCGATACCTGACTCGTAACCAACAATCTGCTGGGTCCGCAGGGCCAGCTTGGCGGCCTGCTCGGTAGGCAAACCGAGGGCCTCATCGAAACCGTTGGTGTGCAGACTCTGCGTACCACCGAGAGCGGCGGCGAGCGCCTGCAAGGTCACGCGCACCACGTTGTTCTGGGGCTGCTGGGCCGTGAGGGTCGATCCACCGGTTTGGGTATGGAATCGCAGCATGGCCGACTTGGGGTCAGTGGCCTTGAAGCGCTCGGTCATGATGCGGGCCCACAGACGGCGAGCGGCACGGAACTTGGCAATCTCTTCAAAAAAGTTGTTGTGAGCGTTAAAGAAGAAGGAAAGACGTGGTGCGAAGTCGTCGAGCTTCAACCCAGCGGCCAGAGCGGCTTCAACGTACGCTATGCCATTGGCCAGAGTGAAGGCCACCTCTTGAGCAGCCGTCGATCCCGCTTCACGAATGTGATAGCCGGAGATTGAAATCGTGTTCCAGTTAGGAATTTCTTTGGCGCAGTAGGCGAAGGTGTCAACGATGAGGCGCATCGAAGGACGTGGGGGGTAGATGTACGTTCCGCGAGCGACGTACTCCTTCAGGATGTCGTTTTGAATCGTGCCACGGAGCTTGTCGCCCGAGACGCCCTGCTCTTCACCGACGAGCTGGTACATCAACAGGAGGGATGAAGCAGTTGAGTTAATCGTCATCGACGTCGTTACTTCATCGAGTGGCAAGCCACTCAACAGCAGTCGCATGTCCTCGAGGGACGAGATGGCGACACCGACCTTGCCAACTTCACCTTCGGCCCGAACGTGGTCCGAGTCAAAACCCATCTGGGTCGGAAGGTCGAAGGCACAGGAAAGTCCGGTCTGGCCGGCACCCAGGAGAAACTTGAAACGTTCGTTGGTGGCTTCGGCTGTGCCGAAACCGGCGTACTGGCGCATCGTCCAGGGCTTGCCCGTGTACATCGACGGGTAGACGCCCCGCGTGTACGGGAACTCAC
>CALAYR010000076.1 GCA_937894805.1 uncultured Acidimicrobiaceae bacterium
AAGGGTGAGTCGCTCCGAGACACCATCAACACGATTGACGCCCTTGGTATCGACGCTGTGGTTATGCGTCACAGCAGTTCAGGGGCTCCGGTTCAAGTCTCTCGGTACGTGCCGCACGTTCGGGTCATTAACGCCGGCGATGGTCAGCATCAGCACCCCACGCAAGGTCTGCTCGACGCCTTTACGGTCCGCCAGGTGTTGGCGGCTCGCGCCGGCACGTCGGGGCGGGAGTCGGGAAGCGAACTCTTCGCCGGCCTGAAAGTTCTTATCGTGGGTGATATCCGGCACAGTCGCGTCGCTCGAAGCGATATCGAGGTCTACACCCGTCTCGGAGCACATGTCACCGTGGCGGCTCCGGGGACATTGCTGCCATGTGATATTGCGCAGTGGCCCGTTACGGTGGCCACCAACTTCGATGAAGCACTAGCCACCGCCGACGTTGTGGGCCTTTTGCGCCTCCAAAAGGAGCGCGGTTCCGGGGCATTTGTTCCGAGTCTTGGCGAATTCACCTCCACGTTTGGACTCACCGCCCGTCGGGCCAAGCTGCTGCGCCCCGAAACGATCATCATGCACCCCGGTCCCATGAACCGTGGCGTGGAGGTTGACTCCCAGGTGGCCGACTCTTCCGCGGCCGTTATCGAACAGCAGGTGCGCAATGGTGTGCCGGTTCGCATGGCAGTGCTCTATCTCACCACCGCCGGCACAACGTTAGAAAGTGACTCCAATGACTAATCCCACACTGGTGATCCGGGGCGGCCTCATCGTCGGTCCGCTCGAATCTTTTCTCGGCGATGTCGTCATCACCGATGGTCAGATTGTGGAAATCGGGGAGCAGGTTGCAGTGCCGAGTGGCGCGGTTGAGATGGATGCCAGCGGCTGCTGGGTGGGACCAGGCTTTGTCGACCTGCATACGCATCTTCGCGAACCCGGTAAGGAGTCGGCCGAAACAATCGAGACGGGTGCCTTCGCCGCCGCGCTCGGTGGTTACAGCGCCGTCGTGGCGATGCCCAATACCGAGCCAGCGCTGGACTCTGTGGCGATGGTGGGTTACGTCCTCGAGCGAGGCAAGAGTGCCGCAGTAGACGTCGCAGTCGCGGGAGCAATCACCGTCGGTCGCCAGGGTACGCAGATGGCCCCAATCGCAAAACTGGCCGCCCTGGGGGTACGGCTCTTCACCGACGATGGGAATGGCGTCCAGGACGCCGGACTCATGCGTCGAGCGCTGACGTACGCCCAGCCGTTGGGCGTGACTCTCGCTCAGCACTGTGAAGATGAGTCGCTTGCACAGGGCGGCACTATGAACGAGGGTGCCTCGTCTTCCAAGTTGGGCCTCACGGGTCGGCCGGCCATCGCCGAAGAGCTCATGGTCATGCGTGACATTGAGCTGGTCCGCTTAACGGGCTGTTCGATGCATTTCCTCCATCTATCCACGGAACGCTCGATTGCCCTCGTCATTGAGGCTCGGGCTCAAGGCCTGCCGGTTACGTGCGAGGTGGCCCCGCATCACCTCACGTTGGACGAGACGGCTTGTGAGACGTTTGATCCAGAGTTCAAAGTCCACCCACCGCTTCGAACGGCGGCCGATGTTGCCGCGTTGCGCGCCGCGTTGCGCGCTGGTGCCATTGACGCCGTGGCCACCGACCACGCACCCCACACTCCCGAATCTAAGGACATGGCCTTCGATGAGGCACCTCCAGGGATGCTCGGTCTGGAACAAGCCGCCGGGTTGACCCTCGAAGCCCTCGGTGGCGCTGGGGCCGACCCCCAGGTTTTCTTTCAGGTTCTCTCGCGTGGCCCCGCACGCGTGGCACAGCTGCGCGCACAGGACCTTCGTGTGGGGCATAGCGCCCACGGGGGAGCGATGGCTGTCGGTGAAGATGCCAACCTCGTGGTCTTTGACCCCACGGCTTCATACGTTGTTGACCGTGACAACTTGGCGAGCCGCGCTCGCAACACGCCGTATCACGGCCGCACCATCTACGGCCGGGCTCGAGCCACCGTCGTGCGTGGTCGTCTCATTCAGTTGGAAGGAACTATTCAGTGAAGCGTCAGCCCGCAGTCCTGGTACTAAAAGACGGCACAACCTTCGAGGGTTACGCCGCGGGATACCAACCCGAAAGTGGCATCTCCACGGGAGAGTTTGTGTTTAACACCGCCCTCTCGGGGTATCAAGAGGTCATTACGGATCCCAGCTACGCCGGTCAGGTAATCGCCTTCACCTATCCCCACATTGGTAACTACGGCGTCACGCCCATCGATGATGAGGCGATTCGCCCGTGGTGTGCGGGCGTGGTGGCTCGGGACTTCACCGATGTTCCCTCCAACTGGCGTAGTGAAGAGTCCATTGAAGCGATGCTCATTCGTCATCAGGTGCCCGCCATTGTTGGTATTGATACGCGCCGATTGACGCGCCACCTCCGTAACCTTGGCGCCCTGCCCGGTGCCTTTGGCACGGCTCCCGTCGCCGACATTGAAGCGGCGGCCCGCGTCGCCGTTGGTACCGACGGCACAGACTTCGTCAGCCGCGTCTCGACTCCCTTGGCTTATACGCGCGGCGACGGTGATCTTCACATCGTTGCGTTTGACTACGGCATTAAAACCACAATTGTCAATCAGCTCGTCGAACGCTTTCGAGTCACCGTGGTGCCCTCGTCAACGTCGGCCGATGAGGTTCGCGCCCTCAGTCCCGATGGCGTTTTTCTGTCGAATGGCCCGGGTGACCCCGCGGCCCTCCCGAAAGAGACTGCAGTCGTTAATGCTCTCCTCGGCGAGATGCCAATCTTCGGCATCTGTCTTGGCCACCAGTTGCTGTCGAGTGCCCTGGGTGGCTCGACCTACAAACTGCCCTTCGGTCACCACGGGAGCAATCACCCGGTGAAGGACCTCACAACTTCTCGTGTCGAAATTACGGCCCAGAACCACAACTACGCCGTTACGCCTGATTCGCTGCAGCGCGCTGTTGTGACGCATGTCAACCTCAACGATGGGGTTATCGAAGGTGTGGCCTCGGCCGCCGAGCGGTGCTTTTCGGTCCAGTATCACCCCGAAGCCGGTCCCGGTCCTCACGACGCACGGTATCTCTTCGATCGCTTTGAAACGCTGTTACGACACGGAACGATGGAGGTGGCCAGATCGGAAGAGCACACGTCTGAACTCCAGTCACCGATGTTTATCTCGT
>CALAYR010000077.1 GCA_937894805.1 uncultured Acidimicrobiaceae bacterium
TATCCGTTTTGATAGGCCAAGAGGGCGTACCCGTAGGCGTGAGATTTGTTGAAGGCATAGTCCGCGAATGGTTCAATCTTGTCGAACAGCAGTGTGCCGAGTTCGCGTCCGTACCCCATGTTGTCGGCACCGCCGACGAAGCGTTCGCGTTCGGCCTGAATCATCTCGCGAATCTTCTTACCGGTGGCCTTACGCAGGTTGTCGGCCTCAGTCATGGAGTAGCCGGCGATCTTGGTCGCCACGCGCATCATGTCTTCTTGGTACACCATCAAGCCGTAGGTTTCGCCGAGGACATCTTCGAGGTCAACGTGGTCGTAGGCGACTTTCTTGCGTCCGTTCTTCCGGTCGGCGTATTCATGGTGAGTCTTCTCCCCCATGGGACCAGGTCGGTAGAGAGCCACGAGTGCGGCGATATCTTCGAACGACGTTGGCGCCAACCGGCGCATGAGGTCCCGCATGTTGGGGCTCTCGAGTTGGAAGAGACCCATCGACGCACCGCGTTGGAGCATGGCGTAGACGCCCGGATCGTCGAGTTCCACATGGTCGATATCGGGCCTCGTACCACTGTTCATCTCAACAAGATCAAGGCACCGTTCGATAATGGCGAGGTTCTTGAGTCCCAAGAAGTCCATCTTGAGGAGGCCGAGGTCCTCGACCCCGTGCATTTCAAACTGCGTAACCACGGGGGCATCGTCGATGGCACCGTTTGGTCCGGGCTTACGCTGAATGGGCACGTATTCGGTGACCGGCTCTTTGGTAATCACCACGGCGGCGGCGTGGATACCGTCTTGACGGCGCTTGCCTTCGAGTCCAAGGGCTACCGAAATGGTCTTGGCGACATCGGGTTCGGTCTCGTTCATCCGTCGTAGGTCGGCCGCTTCCGCAAAGCGATCTTCGTACCCCGGGGTCTCCACCAGACAGGCGTTGAGCGGCACGTCCTTGCCCATGAGTAGAGGCGGCATGGCCTTAGCGATCTTGTCGCCGACGGCCGGCGGAAAGCCCAGCACTCGGGCGGCGTCGCGTACGGCGGCTCGAGCCTTAATGGTGGAGAAAGTCACAATCTGAGCGACGTGGTCCGAGCCGTATCGCTCCGCGGCGTACTTAATCATTTCGCCGCGGAATCGCTCGTCGAAGTCCATGTCGATATCAGGCATCTGCTTACGGCCCGGATTCAGGAACCGTTCGAAGATGAGTCCGTACTTAATCGGGTCCAACTCCACGATGCTGAGGCAGTAGGCCACGCAGCAACCAGCGGCCGAACCTCGACCGGGACCAACACGAATCTTGGATTCCTTGGCGAATCGGATGAGGTCCCAGACGACGAGGAAGTAGTCCGAGAATCCCATGTTGGCAATAACGCCGAGCTCGTAGTCAATGCGGTCTCGCACCTCTTGGTTGAGGCCGTCGCCGTAGCGCGCGAGTGCGCCCTGGTAGGTCAGTTCGCGAAGGTAGTTGTTGGCCGACTCGGCCTCAGTCTCCTTCTGATACTCCGGAGGAATCGGGAATTGAGGCAGCGCGTCATTGTCTTTAGAAATTGTGACGTTGGCCCGTTCAGCGATCCAGAGCGTGTTGTTGCAGGCGTCGGGCAGTTCACGGAAGAGGTAACGCATCTCCGCGGCCGTCTTGAGGTAGTTCTCGTGACTGTCAAACTTAAATCGATTGGTATCTGACATCAATGAACCGGTCTGCACGCACAGCAGGGCGTCCTGCATGTCGGCGTCGTCGCGGTGGACATAGTGAATATCGTTCGTCGCGAGCAAAGGTGCGTCGAGACGCTTGGCGATTTCAATCAATGAGGGATTGGTTCGAATCTGATCGGCGATTCCGTGATCCTGTAGTTCGATAAAGAAGTTGTCACGCCCGAAAATATCTTGCAGGCGGGCCGCCATCGAGAGGCCCTCATCGAAATTGTCCTTTACGAGAGCCTCGAGCACAACACCACTAAGACAGCTCGACGTGGCGATTAGGCCTTCGTGGTGCTGTTCGAGCAGCTCCCAGTCCACGCGGGGCTTGTAGTAATAGCCCTCGAGGAAGGCGCGGGATGAGAGTTGGATCAGGTTGCGGTACCCCTGTGTGGATTCCGCCAGCAGCGTGAGGTGGTTGTAGAGGCGGTGGCCTCCGTCAACTTCACCGCCAGAGTCATCGACCTTGCCACGACGCGAGGGTCGATCGTGACGGGAGTTACGAGCCATGTACGCCTCGAGGCCAATGATGGGGGTGACGTCATGCTTGCGGCATGTGTCGTAAAAGTCCAAGACGCCGTAGAGGTTCCCGTGGTCGGTGATACCAATCGCCGTCTGACCGTCCGCCTTGGCAGCGAGCACCATGTCCTCGACACGCGCGGCACCATCGAGCATCGAGTACTCGGTGTGATTGTGAAGATGGACGAAACTGTCAGTGCTCATTGAAAACCTTGGTCCACTTCGGGATGAAGTGGTGAAACGAGACGCTAGCGGGAGCCTGGTACATCACGGTGTAAGGCGCCTGACGCCTACAGATACGTGCCTGATCGGGGGTCAGGCGTCGATGGGCTGGGCTCAATTTCACGGCTACGCATCTGCTCCAGCTGCGCCTGAGCGGCCGCTTGCTGGGCGAAGAGGGAGGCTTGGATGCCGTGGAAGAGACCCTCGAGCCACCCCACGAGCTGGGCCTGCGCCACCCGTAGTTCTGAGTCTGTCGGCACTTCTGTCGAAAAAGGCAGAGCCATCCGAGAAAGCTCATCAGACAAGTCGGTCGAAAGTGCCCCTGATAGTTCCGTCACCGACTGCTCGTAGATTTCGCGTAGTCGCCGACGTCCGGCGTCATCGAGTGGCGAATTGCGCGCCTCATCCAACAGACTTTTGACCATCGAGCCAATGCGCATCACTTTGGCTGGCTGGGAAATGAAATCCGTGGGTTCGGTCATTTCGGGCGTTTCTGTGGCGGGTGACAGGACTTCGTCCGGACCGACCGTGACGTTTACAGATTCTGTAGTTTCCATAGAAATCAGTGTGCCACCGAATCACGTCCTTCGCGCGCTCACTTCTAAATCCCGACCTCCAGCAGGGGTAATCTTGAGAAGTGAGAGTGTCAACCCGAGGTGACTACGCCAGTCGCGCCCTGTTGAGCCTCGCCCTGCACGACGAAAACTCCGGGCCCACCTCGGTCCGAGACATTGCCGAGCGCACGGGCCTGCCCCAGCCCTATCTGGAGCAAATTCTCCTCTCTTTGAAGGGGGCCGGAATTGTTACTTCGAAGCGGGGGGTCGGCGGTGGCTACGTCTTAACGCGACCACCAGACGACCTAACCCTGGGGGAAATTGTGGCGGCCGTTGACGGCCCAATCGTGGCCGGAGACTTTGGCGCCCCTCACCAAGACGATGCCTGTGACCACGAAGGACAATGCGCCCTTCTCGCCGTTTGGGCCGAAGTTGGGCACCATATGGCCGATCATCTAGCCAGTTACACCCTGGCCGACATGGTCGACCGAGCCCGCGGAAACGGCGTCAGCGGTTCTTAGGAACCTTTTACCTACTAGCAACAGTTCAGGCACACGGAACTGGTTACCGAGTGGTAACTTAAACACATATCGGTAGTGAAATACCGATTGTCAGTCCCCCCGACTGGCGAATGTTGTGTTTTAACTGTTCCGTAAGGAGACCAGAAGTGAGCACCAATAACCGCCGAACCGCCAACTCATCGAATGACATGTTGGCCCTTTTCATGCGTGACCTTGACAAGTACCCCATGCCTAACTACGACGAGCAAGTTGAGTTAGCCAAGCGCGTACAAGAAGGTGACGCCGAAGCTAAGAAGCAGATGATCGCTGGAAACCTGCGACTCGTTATCCACTGGGCCCGTCGCTACCAGGACCGTGGCGTCGAAATGGCTGACCTCTTGCAGGAGGGCACCTTCGGCCTCATGCGTGCCGTGGAGAAGTTTGAGCCCGAGCGTGGATTCAAGTTCTCGACCTACGCCACCTGGTGGATTCGCCAGTCGCTCCAGCGTGCCGTTCAGCAGCACGGCCGGACAATCCGCATCCCCCTCGAAGTCGGTGAGCAGTTGCAGCGGCTAGAGGCTGCCACCGCCGAGCTGACGTCCCTCTTTGGCCGTCGCCCTACCGATGACGAGATCCTTGAAGCGACCGGCATCAACCGGGCGCAGCGCCTCCAGTTGGAAAACCTGCCTTCCGTGACCGCGAGTCTTGACCAGCCCGCCTCATCTGACTCCACCACCACCTTGGGTGAACTGGTTGGCAGCAACGATGACTCATGGATCGAAGGCATCGAGCGCAACATGATGCACGACCAGCTCAAGGGTGCTCTGAATCAACTGACTGAGTTGCAGCGTGAAGTTTTGAACTACCGCTACGGACTCAATGGTGGAACGCCACTCTCGCTTCAGGCCACCGCACAGAAGATGGACATTGGCGTACGCCGCGTTCGTCGCGCTGAAGAAGAGGCCCTAGAGATTTTGCGCGAGGACCCTGAGGTTCTCTCGCAGCACGAAAACGCCTAGCAGTCTGGCGCGTCGGGCGTAAGCGCCCGGAGGTCATCTGGCATCGGTGCGATCGTCGTAATGGTCTCGCCCGTACTGGGATGTAAAAACGTCAACTTCGCTGAGTGCAGATAGAAACGATCCTGCTCGAGGCGCTTATCGCGTCGATGGCCATATTTCGAGTCGTTGACGACCGAGTGTCCAATAGTGGAGAGATGAACGCGGATCTGATGAGTGCGGCCGGTGTCAAGCCGCAGACGCAAAAGTGTTTGGAGGCGCGGCTTCTCGAGCCTCTCAATGACCTCGTAGCCGGTTCGAGCCGGACGACCATCACTTCGGACAGTCATCATCGTTGGGGTCCGTGTAGAGCGCCCCAGGGGTGCATCAACGACGCCACGGGACTCCACCACGTGACCTTCGACCAGTCCCAGGTACGTACGACCCATTGTGCGGTCGGCCAGTTGGTCGGAGAGTGAATCGAAGGCCTCTTCGGTGCGAGCTACTACCAAGAGACCGGAAGTCCCCCTGTCGAGACGATGGACGACGCCCGGGCGACGAGGTTCGCAGATACCTTCGGTGGAAAGTTGAGCAATCTCGGGGTATCGAGCCAGCACGCCCGCAATCAACGACCCGCCGGCTCGACCGGCACCAGGGTGAACTACTTGATCTGCACGCTTGTTGATGACCAGGAACTGCTCATCCTCGAGAACCACGTCAACCGGCACATCCGCATCGGGCATGACAAAACCATCATCGGGGATCGGCAGCTGTGCCACGAGACGCTGCCCGTCTTCAAGGTGATACGACGCCTTCGACACAACCTTCTCGTTGATCTGAATGCGACCTTCCTCCAGAATCGTCTGCGCCTCCGCACGAGACAGGCCGGTCAGAATTGCGAGCGCTCGGTCGATTCGCATGCCGTCCAAGGTGTACGGAACTGTGACCTCGAGGCTTTCGCCGCCTTCATCTTCTACAAACTCATCACTCATTAGCGCAACACTTTCCGACCACTACAGAATGACACAAGCAGGAGCACCACTCCGAGTGCGATGGCGATATCGGCACCATTGCAGACAAACCAGGTTGAAAGCCCGAGGAAATCAGTCACCCGCCCGTGATGCAGGGCTCGATCCAAGAGATTCGAGAGTCCACCACCGATGATCATTGCGAGCGACACGGTGGCGAGCGTGGACTGTGCGCGAGTCAAGAGCCGGGCGCAAAACAAGAGAGCCAGTACCGCCAGGCAGACGTTGAGCAATGTTTGACCACTCATCGCGCTGAAACTCAATCCCGAATTTGACGATGGGAATAACGACAAAAAGCCACCGGCGTTCAGAGGCCGGTGCAGTCTTCGCTGGACCACCATCTTGCTGCCCAGGTCGACAAGAACGACCAGGGCTGCTACGGAAACAGAGAGTTGAAGACGGTTTAGAAGAAAACGCGGCAAGAGGTGCAGAGAAAGGCGGGAATCTGGAACCGGAGGCGGTCCTTAGGGATCTTCTCGTAGCAGTTGTCACAGCGACCATATGACCGCTCGGCGACTAACTGAAGAGCGACCGTAATCTGCTCAGACTTGTCACGAAGACGCTCAGCGTGCTCTTTCACCTGTTCGCGGTCAAAGTCCGTACCAAAGTCCATATTGGATTCACCGTCAAATTCAACGTGTTCGCGGTCAACGAGCAACTCGTCGGCCTGAGAATCCAGTGCGGTCACTTGCTGGTTCGTAATCTCAAGCTCGGAAGTCAAGAGGGCCTTGATTTCATCGAGGAAGGCCTGGTCGTCGGCGTATGGCTTTGAGGAACGCTTGCGCGCCAACTCCTCTTCCGCCTTGATGCGAATTGCTTCCTCACGCTCGCGGCGCTTGCGCTCTTCGAGTTCGCGGCGCTCCATCTCTTTTTGGCGACGCAGACGCTCTTTCTCGTTAGCGCGCTGCTTGGCTTCAATCTCACGACGCTTTGCGCTCTCAGCAGCTTCTTTTTCTCGAACCTTGCGAGCGATCTCCGCTTCGCGCTCCTTTTGCTTTCGGAGGGCCTCGGCTTCCCGCGCCTTCTTGGCATCCTCCTTCGCCTTCAATTTGTCGGCGGCAGCCTTTTCCCGCGCCTTCTTTGCGGCGAGTGCTTGAGCGGCCTTAGCGGCTCGAGCTTGTGCGGCAGCCTTTTCTCGGGCCTTGGCGTCGGCCTCTCGCTTCTTTACGGCAGCCTTGGCAGCCAACTCCTTTTCACGGAGCTTTCGCGCAGTTTCACGAGCCTTTTGCGCAGGCGTGAGCGCAGCAGGCTTAGCGGTGGCAACCTTCTTGGCCGGAGCGGCCTTCTTTGAGGGTGCGGCCTTCTTGGCCGGAACGGCCTTCTTTGCTGGAACGGCCTTCTTTGCTGGAACGGCCTTCTTGGCTGGAGCGGCCTTCTTGGCTGGAGCGGCCTTCTTGGCCGCCTGCTTCTTAACGGGCGTGACCTTCTTGGCTGGTGACTTCTTGGCAGTCGGCATTAGTTCTCCTCATCCGCAACGCGGAGCGTAATTTCAAGCGGCAACCTACTGCCCCTCGGTGACAAATCAGTCGTTGTCAAGTTTGAACTGCGTTACTTCACCAATGGTCGTAACCCGAGTCGGTTCCGATGGTGTCGTAGGGGCCGGTGCCGCCGGTGCCGGTGCCGGAGTGGCCGCGGGGGCCACCTGGGCCGGTGTAGCAGGCGCGGACGTCTCACGCACTGCCAGCGAATTGTCGATCCACTGCGACATTTCGCCTAGCGAAGACTTGAGGCGATTGCGTTCGGTGGTGATAAAGCGAGCCAGAGTCGTAACTTCTTCGGCCAGTCGAGCCTTGCGACCTTCGAGCTGCGTCACTTCGTCGAGTGCATTGGACTTTGCTTCATCAAGAATCCGTCGAGCCTGTTCTTGCGCTTGGTTCGTGAGTGCTGAAGCCTTTTCG
>CALAYR010000078.1 GCA_937894805.1 uncultured Acidimicrobiaceae bacterium
ACGGTCTCGCCTTCGCGCCACGTCCAACCCGGAGGCGGTGTCGTGAGTGACTCGACAAGGGCCAAGACACCGAGCACGGGGGTCGGGTCGATGTCGTTACCGCCACTCTCGTTGTAGAGCGAGACGTTGCCTCCAATGACCGGGAGACCTAGGGCGTTGCAGCCTTCGGCCAGACCGTCGACCGTTTCGGAGAGCTGCCACATCACCTCGGGGTGCTCAGGGTTACCAAAGTTGAGACAGTTCACGACGGCCACCGGCGTCGCCCCGACGCAGGCCACGTTCGCGACGGCTTCGGCGAGGGTCCAGGCCGTGCCGGCGCGCGGGTCGAGAGCACACCAACGAGGGTTCGAGTCAGTCGTGAGGGCCAGTCCACGGTTGCTGGCCGGCAGACCCGGTCCGGCCAAGCGCAACAGGGCACCGTCGCGACCGGGTCCGACGACCGTGTTTAAGAAGAGCTGCGAGTCGTACTGGCGATAGACCCACGACGGGTCGATCAACATGTCGAGGACGTCGTTGGTGATATCCGCGGGCACCGAGCTCGTCGGGTCGTCGGCGATGATGGCGTCGAGCGTGGCGGGACGCTGGCGAGGACGGTCGTAGAGCGGAGCGTCGTCGGCCAACGATGAGGCCGGCACTTCGGCGAGGATCTCACCGTCAAAGCCGTTGCGAATGCGCAACAGGCCATACGGCTTGCCGTCGGCGTCGAGCGGTGGTTCGGTAACGCGACCAACGACCGTGGCGCGAACTTCCCACTGATCACAAAGGGCCTTGACGGCATCCCACGAGCCGGGCTCGATGATGGCGAGCATGCGCTCCTGGGACTCAGAAGTCATGATCTCGTACGGCTGCATGTTGGGCTCGCGCTGGGGCACGGCCGTGACGTCCACGTCCATGCCGACGCCACCGCGGGCCGCGGTCTCACTGGTCGCACAGACGAGACCGGCACCACCGAGGTCTTGAATACCAATGACGTAGCCACCGTCGAGCAGTGCGAGACAGGCCTCGATGAGACGCTTCTCTTCGTAGGGGTCACCGACCTGAACACTGGGGCGCTTCGCGTCATCGAGCGACGCGGCACCGTCCTCACCGGAGAAACCGGCCGAGGCCAAAACCGAGACGCCACCAATGCCGTCACGACCGGTGGCACTGCCGAGCAAGACGGCGAGGTTGCCAACGCCCGAGGCGCGGCCGAGTACGAGGCGCTCAACGGGTAGCGCACCGGCGCAGAGAACGTTCACGAGAGGGTTCGAGGCGTAGCAGTCGTCAAAGGTCAACTCACCACCGATGGTCGGCACGCCCACCGAGTTGCCATAGCCCGAAATGCCCGAGACGACACCTTCGACGAGCCAGCGTTGACGGGCGTCGGTCAAGTTGCCGAAGAAGAGGGGGTCCATCACGACGAGGGGTCGAGCACCCATCGTGAAGACGTCACGGAGAATGCCACCGACACCGGTGGCGGCACCCTGGTAGGGCTCGATGGCCGAAGGGTGGTTGTGACTCTCAATACGAATGGCGACCGCAATGCCGTCACCGGCATCGATCACACCGGCGTTCTCACCGGGACCGACGAGGACGCGGTCACCTTCGGTGGGCAGGCGACGCAGGTGAATGCGCGACGACTTATACGAGCAGTGCTCACTCCACATAACGCCGTAGAGCGCGAGCTCGAGGGGGTTCGGTTCGCGACCCAAAACACCCTGAATATCGGTTAGTTCACTGTCGGTGAGACCAAGGGCACGGTGTAAGGGTTCAGTGGAGTTGCTCACGACATCAACCTACCGGCGAGCGTGTAACGAGCGGATGAACACATTGGCATTATCACCACAACATGTTCGCATGTTTACTTCTTCATTGAGAGATATTCATTCCACTTTAAGTTGTTATTTAACTTTTATGAAGCCTGCGCACAACTTCGAAAGACCTTTGATTATTGTTAACAGTCCACCAACTTTGTTACTAAGGAATTCCCCCCATGGCTACGAGTCCAAAAAAGGTTGTAAAGAAGGCGCCCGTAAAGCGAGCAATGTCTGCCGATCACAAGCAGAAGTTGGCCCAGGGACGCAATGAGTCCCGCGTCGTTTCTCGGTATCTCGAGGCCGTCGTGGCCGGCAAGGGTAAGCGCGGTCGCAAGCGCACTCCCGAATCAATCTCGTTGCAGATCACTCGCATCGACAAGGAAATCCAAGCCGCAAGTGCCATTCGCAAGTTGGAACTCACGCAGCGTCGCGCCGACCTTGTCCTCGAAAAGGAGCGTTTGCTCGCTCGCGTTGATCTCACCAGCGTCGAAAAGGACTTCGTCAAAGTCGCGAAGTCCTACGCCGCACGTAACGGTATTTCTTACGCCTCGTTCCGCTCGTTGGGCGTTCCCGCCGACGTGCTGAAGAAGGCCGGAATCTCGCGCGCTCGCAGCTAGCGAGTCGCGAGCTGGCCCGAGACGAAGCTCTCGAGCAGCACCAAACCATCACGACTACCGAGCAGCGCACTGGTGGCGCGCTCGGGGTGTGGCATGAGTCCGACGACATTGCCGGCCACGTTCGAAACGCCGGCAATGGCGTCTCGCGATCCGTTGGGGTTCTCCACGTACCGAACGACGATCTGATCGTTCTCGACCAGTGACGCGTAGGTGGCGTCATCGCAGGTGTAGTTACCCGAGAAGTGATTGATCGGAATCGAAAGCTTCTGCCCCACGCTGGCTCGGCTCGTGAGCGCCGAACGCGTTGAGGCCACTTCGAGCAGTGAGGGTTGGCAGAGGAACGTCAGGCCACGGTTCTTCTGGAGGGCACCGGGCAGCAGACCGGCCTCGGTCAAGACTTGAAACCCGTTGCAGATGCCGAGCACCGCACCACCGGCGTGGGCGAACTCTTCGACGGCCTGCATCACCGGAGAAAAACGGGCGAGGGCGCCGGGGCGCAGGTAGTCACCGTGGGCAAACCCGCCGGGAAGGATGACGGCGTCAAAACCACTGAGCGACGTGGCGCCGTGCCACACGAACTCTGAAGATGCACCCACGGCCTCAATGGCCGAGGCCGCGTCGTACTCACAGTTGGAACCGGGAAAGACCACGACTCCGACGCGCATGGTCATGCCGAGGCCTCGATGCGGGCGGTCGACTGTTCGATCACGGGGTTGGACAGAAGACGGTCGGCCAACGAGATGGCGCGCTCGAGCGCTTCGGCCTCACTCGCGGCCTCCACTGAAAGTCGGAAGCACTTGCCGGCACGGACGTTCGCGATGCCCTGGAAGCCGAGGGCCGGCAGGGCGCGTTCGATGGTGGCGCCTTCCGGATCGGCGATACCGGGGCGAAGCGAAACTTCAACGACTACTGAGAAGGTCACAAAGTCAGGCTACCCGAAGGGGTGGAAACTCAGGCTCCGTACCACGAAGAAAGTGAGCGACCAGTCACGCGCTCGTAGGCCGCCACGTATCGATCAGAGGTAATGGCGATGACCTCGTCGGGCACCGGCGGGGCCGGTGGGGTGCGGTCCCAGTCGAGCGTGGCGAGCCAGTCGCGGAAGGGCTGCTTGTCAAAGCTCGGTGGCGTCTCCCCCGGCACGACCGCGTCGGCCGGC
>CALAYR010000079.1 GCA_937894805.1 uncultured Acidimicrobiaceae bacterium
AAATTAGCCGCAATTCGCATCCGTTCGAGGTACTGCACCAGAGTCCGTTGACCCACAGCCAGTGGGTGGGCCAAGTGGAAGGCCTCCACCTCGTTGGCGAACTGCTCGTCGAGCGCAAACTTGGTGACGCCACTCGTGACTCGCACGTGCAGATTCGGGGCAAACTTCGTTTGAACATCACTCCAACGGCTTGTGAGGTAGCGCCACACGGCGGGGCCATTGGCTCGGGAGTTGACGAGAAGGCCCAAGAGAATCGGTCCATCCTGATTACGGAACTCGTCGAAGGCTCGACGAGCGGTTTCGAGGGCCTGGGCTTCCTCGGGGAAGTCGGCGAGTGACTGCAAGAAGCGTTGTTCTTCCTGGGGACCGGCGGCATTCTCGTAGGCGTCGACGAACCGGTCGTAGTCACCGGGTCGATTCACGTTGGCCACCACGCGCAAGAGCGCGCGAGCCGTGTCACCTTCGAGGTGTCCGGCGTCGAAGCGGCGAACGGCCTCCGCGCGAACGGCCTCTTCTCGGCCCAAGATGCCGAGGGTGGAAATCGCCACGGCACGGAGCTGTGGCGTGAGGTCGTCCTCGCCGGCGATGCTGTCGTAGCCCAGACGCGTGAGATGCGGCTGGAAGAGTTCGCGGACAATCGCAGCGAGCGTGTCACGCTGTGACTCGTCGATGACGCGGTTAACCCATTCAAGCGCTTCGGCCACGGTGATCCAGGTGGTGGGGTTGTTGTCGGCACCGAGCGAACGAGCAATGGTCAAGAAGTCCGCGAGCGTGATTGCGCTCGAAAAAAGTCCGGCCCAGGCGTCAGCGACGAGGACGACACGCTCGAGGTCGTCAAGTTCTGACATGCGGGCCGAGATGGCGGCCAATTCGGCGCTGCCGTAGCGGGTGCGGTAGACGCCAGAGCCTCCGGCGTTCACCACGACGTTGGCGCCGCTAATGGCCACCGGCTCACTCTTAAGAAGGTGAGTCGTCGTCGCGCCACCGTCGAGAGAACGAGTCAACACGGGGATGAACCAGTCCTTCCCAATGTTGGAAGCGGTGGACGTCGGTCCGTAGGCGAAGGGTTCCTGACGCAACGTGCCGTTCTCCAGGGTTACCAGTGGGTGGCCACCCTGCAAGATCCAGGTGTTCATAATGTCGCGGACGGGCTGGTTGGAGGCCTCTTCGAGGGCGTCCCACAGGTCAGTCGTAATGGTGTTGGCGTAGGCGTGCTTCTTTAGGTAACGGCGAATTCCATCGCGGTAGACATCGGTGCCGAGGTAGAGCTCCAACATGCGCAGCACCGATCCACCCTTTTCGTAGGTGAGGAGGTCGAACATGCCTTGGGAGTCGTCGGGGGAGACGACTTCGAATTCGATGGGTCGCGTGGAGTGAAGGCCATCGACCTGGAGGGCCATGTCGCGGAAGGTGCCGAAGCCGACCCAGACTTTCCACTCGGGACGGAAGGCGTCGAGGCAGGCGTTCGCCATAAACGTCGCAAAGGCCTCGTTGAGCCAGATACCTTCCCACCACTCCATGGTGACGAGGTCACCGAACCACATGTGGGCGATTTCGTGCGCCACCACTTCGGCGACGCGCTCTACTTCTTGCTGCGAGGCCGTCGCGGGGTCAACGAGGAGGGCCGTTTCGCGATAGGTCACACAGCCCAAGTTCTCCATGGCGCCGAAGGCAAAGTCGGGAATCGCAATCATGTCCAGCTTGTCGCCGGGATAGGGGATAGCGAAGTAGTTCGAGAAGAAGCGCAGCGCAAAGGCGCCCGCTTCGAGTGCGAAGGGGGCGAGATGAGTCTTGCCGCGCGGCGTGACGATACGCAGTGGAACTCCGTCCACGTCGACGGTTTCGGACTCTTCGAATGGTCCCACGACGAAGGCCACCAAGTAGGTCGACATCTTCATTGTCGGCCCAAAGACCACCGTGGTGGTCCCATTGCCCTCATCGGTGCGACTCACGATGGGGGAGTTGGAGTAGGCCTTCAGGTCACTGGGAATGTGCAGCGTGACGTTGTAGCTGGCCTTAAAAACGGGCTCATCCCAGCAGGGGAAGGCGCGGCGGGCATCGGTCGACTCGAACTGCGTGGTCGCAATGGTCTGGGTCACACCATCGTTGTCCACGTAGGTCGATCGGTAGAAGCCGTGTAGCTGATCGTTCAAAATGCCCTGGAAGGCAATCACCATGGTCGCGGTGCCGACCGCCAAGGCGTTCTCAAAGGTGACGGTGCCAGTCTCAAAATGCTCGTCCAGAACGGGCGCGCCGTGGTGGTCCACGCCGGCACTGTCGGTGACACAGACCTCTGAGAGTTCGAGCTCAATGGCGTTAAAGGCCACCACGTTGGTCGACTCGCGAACGTCTAGTTCGATCTTGACGGAGCCTGAGAATGTGGCCGCTCCCAGGTCGGGGGTGATGTCAATGTGGTAGCGAACCGGCCAAATTGAGGCGGGTAGGCGGTACGGATTTTCGGTGCGTGAGGACATAGCCCAAGGCTAGCCCCCACACACCAAAATCGTTTTAGTTCAGAGACTTCAACGTTTCGAGAAGGGTGCCGCGCACGCGGTCACCAAAGAGGACTCCACGCTCAAGGCGGTCCAACATTTGGATCAACGTAACGTGTCGACTCTGCAGAGGATTGCTCTCGTGGAAGGAACGAACCTCACGCGCGAGTTCGCCGTCCTTAAACAAGGTGACGACCCCGCCCAGCATCATGGCGTGCATGTCGGGAATGAAGTGCTCCGTCAACTGGCCCCAACGCTCGGTGATCCAGCGCCATACGAATTCGCCAATGCTGCGGTTCGCAATCATCGCACCCATTAGGAAAGGGGCGTCTTGACTGCGGAACTCGCTGAGACACTTCTCGAGGGTCTCGAGCGCCACGGCTTCCGACGGGATGCCCGCGAGGGCGAAGAGGTAGCGCTGTTCGTCCTGTGGCGTCGTGGCACTCTTGCGTCGTTCATCCAAAATCGCGGCCGTGCCGGGGCGGTCTTGATCGGCGGCAATCATCACGATGGCGCGCGCCAGGTCACCCGACACTTCGTTGGCATCGAAGCGACGCAAGGCCTCGGCGATGACGTCACTGTCGTGACCGTAGATACCGAGCATCTCGACGACCATGCCGCGGAGTTCGCCGGCCTGCTCACTCTCACCCGCAGCGGGAGTCCAAGTCAGACGCTTCAAAACGGGCTGGTAGAGACGGCGAACAACGCCACCGAGTTCGACCCGCTCCTCATCGTTGGCAATGCGGTCGATCATGCCAATGGCCTGACCGATCACGCTCCACGTCGAAGGCTCGTCGAGGTCGGTAAGCCCCGTTGCGAGCGTTAAGAGTCCTTGCAGAGTGGCACCACCCACCATCACGGCGGCCCAGGTGTCTGAGAACAAGACGGCCCGCTCGAGAATGTCGAGCTCGGTCAAGTGGGCGGCGATGGCAGCTAGTTCCGTGTTGCCGTACGCAGTGCGATAGAAGCCTGATCCACCGGCGTTCACTACCGCGACGCCCGAGGTGACTAACGGTGCACTGGCACTTGTGAGCAACTGCTTGTTGATCGTCGTGGAACCAATCTCGCGCGAGAGGACGGGAACCTGCCAGAGCGAACCAATGGCCGACTTGTCTTGCGGTGGCAAGTAGGAAAAGGGGCTCTGTGAAATTGTGCCGTTCTCAACCTTGACGAGTGGATGGCCACCCTGCAAGATCCAGGTGTCCATGATTGCGCCGACCGGCTGACCGGAAGACTCTTCGAGGGCGGCCCAAAGATCCTTGGTAACTGTGTTTCCGTAGGCGTGCTTCTTCAAGTAGATACGGATACCGTCGCGGAACGTCTCTTCGCCGAGGTACTGCTCCAACATGCGCAAGACGGCGCAGCCCTTGATGTAGGTCAGTACGTCGAACATGCCGCGGCAGTCGTTCGGGGAAATCACTTCGTACTCAATAGCGCGCGTCGAGTGGAGACCGTCCACGTTGAAGGCCATGTCGCGAGCTGGGTTGAAGCCAACCCACTTCTGCCACTGGGGGCGGAAGTGATCGGTGCAGATTGACTCCATGAAGGTGGCGAAGGCCTCGTTGAGCCAGATGCCTTCCCACCACTCCATGGTGACGAGGTCACCGAACCACATGTGAGCGATTTCGTGGTTGACAACTTCGGCCACCCGTTCGATGTCGCTGTGAGCACCCGTCTTAGGGTCGACCAAGAGGGCCGTGTCGCGGAAAGTCACGAGTCCTAGGTTCTCCATGGCGCCGGCCGCGAAGTCGGGGATGGCGATGAGGTCAAGCTTGTCGCCGGGGTAGGGAATGTCGAAGTAGTCGGTGAAGAACTCGATGGCGTGAATAGCCGTCTCCATACCAATCTCGGTGAGGTGGCCCTTGCCGATGGGGTAGATAACGCGCATCGGGACGCCGCGAACGATTACCTCTTCGGTCGACTCGAACGGTCCAACGACGAAAGCGACCAGGTAGGTCGACATCTTCATGGTGCGGTCAAAGACCACTTCGCGCTTGTTGTTGCCGAGATCGGTCTCGCGAACCACGGCCGAGTTGGAGTACGCGGCCAGGTGAGTTGGCACTACCAACGTCACTTCGTAGGTGGCCTTGAATGCCGGCTCATCCCAACACGGGAAGGCCTTGCGGGCGTCATGCGATTCGAACTGCGTCGTGGCAATGGTGTGACTCACACCGTTGTTGTCGGTGTAGGTCGAACGGTAAAAGCCGTGGAGCTGGTCGTTCAAGATTCCTGTAAAGGTGATTGTCGCTACACCCTGGCCAGTGGGCAAAGCGCTGTCGAAGTTGAAGGTCGCAGTTTCGTACTCGTGGTCGTACGTAGGTGCGGCTGAGACGTAGCTCTGGCCACCGATGGTCACCGTGGCAGCACCGACTTCGAGTTCCTTGGCGTTAAGGGCGAAGGACGTAACCGACTCATTGATGTCGAGGTCAATGTCGACACGTCCGTCGAACGTGAACTTCTCGAGGTCGGGGGTCAGGTGAATCTGGTAGTTCGAAGGAACGACCGTGCGAGGGAGGCGGTATGGATTGGTGGTCATAGCCCGAAATCCTACGGCAACCTCGTAGCCTGAGTCCCGTGTCTACAGAACCCACCCCCGTACAGATTGGCAGTCGCCCCAAGCCCGAGCGTTTGGCCGTAACCGGTATCGGAAATGCCCTCTTGGACGTCATCATGCAGGACCACGACAATGTCCACGCCGAGCTCGGTCTGGCCAAGGGTGGCATGACTCTGGTCGAGCTGGCTCAAGCGCACCAGATCTACGGCGCCATGAACTCCACGCTCGAAATGTCGGGTGGCTCCGCGGCTAACACCATTGCGGGCATCGCCAGCCTCGGTGGACAGACCGGCTTTATCGGCAAGGTCGGCTCCGACAACTTTGGTGAAGTTTTCGCCCACGACCTTTCTTCTCTCGGCGCGACGGTGGACCTCACGGTGGCCGAAACGAACGAGCTCGGCACTGGCCGTTGTCACGTCTTTGTGACCGATGACGCCGAGCGCACGATGGCGACCTACTTGGGTGCGGCCAATCAGATGGAGCCCGAAGACATCACGTCGGATCTAATTCAGCACTCCGACATCGTCTACATCGAGGGCTACCTCTTCGATCTCCCCCCGGCCAAGAACGCGCTGCGTCAGGCCATCGCTACGACCCACGACCACGACGGACTAGTCGCCCTCAGTCTTTCGGACCTCTTCTGTGTGGAGCGACACAAGGCCGACTTCTTAGAACTGATCACCAACGACGTCGACATTCTGCTGGCCAACGAGGGTGAAATCTTGACGATGTTTGGTGCCAAGACGGTCGAGCAGGCCTTTCAAGCCATCGACGAACTCGGCGTCTTGGGTGTCGTGACGATTGGTTCCAAGGGCGCCATGGTCTCTGGACCGCGTGGACCTCTGCTGATTCCGGCCCCCAAGGTGGATCGCGTCGTCGACCAAAACGGTGCCGGCGATCTCTTTGCCGCAGGTTTCCTCTACGGACTGGCCACGGGCGCCGAACCGGCCGAAGCGGCCCAACTCGCCGCCCTCTGTGCCGGTGAAGTCATCACCCACTTGGGTGCTCGACCTGAAGCCGATCTCTTCGAACTGGCGTCGGCGGCCGGTCTGCTCTAGAGGCCGAGGCGGTCTAGTTCGGCGTCGACCTCTTTGGTCTTCGCCGTTTCGTACTTGACCCACTTGACGACAATCGGAAAGAGCATTACCAGCATCAACCCGTCGCCACCGATCCACATGATGGACCCGCCGAGGTGGAGGTCGTCGAGGACGGAGATTGTGCTCATGCGCATCATGGTGTCGTAGGTCGGGAATGGATTGTGGCTCGACATCGCGAGCGCTAGACCCGTAATCGTGTCGACGGGAACGGCCGCCATCACGTAAACGGCCCTCAGTCCGGGGTGGAGCGTGAGGCCCTCCTCAATGCCGACGGCGTGCCGGAAGAAGAGATAGCCCACAATCAAGAAGCTGATCTGCTCACCATGGTGGAACCACGAGTAGCGAAGCATCCAATCAACGAGCACCGACAGGTGGGTCGCCGGAATAAAGGCGGCGTAGAGGGCGAAACCAAAGACGGGGTGAAGAACGATCTTGATGGGCCGCGAGTTCAAGAACCGTTCGCTCCGGGGTGACGAGGCCCGCAGTAGATCGAGTGGGGCGCTCAAGGCGTAGAGCGGAGCGGCCACCATCACTAATAAGAGGTGTTGAACCATGTGGGAGCTGAAGAGCTCCATGTCGTAGACACCGATAACGGACTGGGTGGCAATAAACACCGTGAGCGTGGCGAGCAGAAACCACACCTGGCGCCACTTGGGCCAGTTGGGTGCCAAGCGCAGTGCGCCGAAGTACCAGAGGAGCGAGGCGGCCAACATCGTGGTGGGTAGGGCCGCAATTTGCCACTGGTTGAGGTGGTGCCACGAAAACGGTTCGAGCATTGATCCCATGTCGTGCATATGCGAATCGTAGTCACGACAATGAGCAGACACTTCAAGGCGTGTCGGTAGGCTCACTCCCGTGAAGTCGAAGTGGTTTTCGCCACGAGCAATCCTGCTCCATCTGACCCTTAGTGGCTGGGTCTCCGGCTGCAGTGCGGCCGCGTGGTGGCAAATTGCCCGAGCGGCCGACGGCAATGCGCTCAGCTACCTCTACGCCATTGAGTGGCCTATTTTTGCCATTGCCGGCGTGCTCGGGTGGTACGCCCTATTGAACATCGAAAAAGTGACCGAAGCCCAAGAGCAGGCTCGCCGGGAGTACGAAGAGAAGATGCGCCAAGAGGCCCAGCAGGCCCGCGTCGTTGACGAGGAGTCCCCAGAACTCGCGGCCTATAACAATCACCTCGCCGCACTCGCCAAACAACCACGAAAGAAGCTTTGGGGTCACTAATGGAAAAGGCTTATCTCTGGTATCACCGTCTCTCAACGGCAGTGGGTTCCACTCTCCTTATATTTGCTTTTATCGCGATACCTATTCGTTACTTTGCTGATATCCACTGGCCAGACATGATCATCGCTCCTTTACATGGGTACCTCTATCTCGCCTATCTCGCTGCGGCGATGAACTTTTGTTTTAAGTTCAAAGTGAAGACCGTTGATGTCATTTTGTTGATTGCGGTTGGGCTCGTGCCGGGCTTGGTTTTTGTAATGGATCGAAGAATCTTTAAGAATTACGTACAAACGAAGGGCATCAAATGACAAAGCAAAACCCTTGGCTTGATCGCCGCGTTGTGGCCTTCGCCCACCAGGGTGGAGCCTTCGAAGGCCCCTCCTCTACGCTGCACGCCATCGGCCAGGCCATCGCGCTTGGCGCCACTGGAGTTGAGCTGGACGTGCACGCCACCAAGGACCGCAAGATTGTGGTCTGCCACGACGAGACCGTTGATCGCACCACCAATCACGTCGGCGAAATCTGCAACTTCACACTGGCCGAGATTCGTGAAATGGACAACGCCTACTGGTGGATCGAAGGCGATGCGACGACTCCCGGTCGTGCTGACCATGAATACATTCACCGTGGCAAAGCCCCGGCCAATCGCGCCTTCGGTATCGCCACGCTCGAAGAAGTCTCGGAAGCGTTTCCTGGCGTGCCCCTCAACATGGACATCAAGCGCACCGCGCCGGAAGTCGAGCCCTACGAAGAACTTCTCGCCAACGAACTGCGACGACTTGGTCGCACCGATTCGGTCATTGTCGCCTCGTTTAATGATGAGGCCATTGCGGCCTTTCGAACGTTCGCACCCGAAGTCCTCACGAGCGCGGCAACGCAAGAGACGGCCAAGTTCTTCTTCGCCGTGGCTGGGGGAGAGACGCCACCACCGATGGATGCCATTGCGCTCCAAGTACCGACGTCATTCGGAGAGATCGAAGTTGTCAATCAAGTCTTTGTAGATGCGGCTCACAACCACGGTCTTGCCGTGCACGTGTGGACGATTAACGAAACTCCAGAGATGGAGCGACTGTTAGATCTTGGGGTCGATGGGATTATCACCGACACACCGTCACCGCTGGTCCAATTGCTCACGCAACGAGGCGTGGCGTGGGACGGGCGACTCTAAAAGGCTGAGTTAGGGCTTAGCCCCGACCGCAGTTCGGCTTCTTGCCGTGGTTGGCCTTCTTCTTGGCTCGCAGCTTGCGCTTGTTGGTTCGCTTTGACATAAGAGGTACACCTTATCGCACTCCGTGAGTGCCTCATTCCGGCCCTGGGGTCCACAACAGTCAGTGAGGCTGTATTACGGTGAAGCATCGAGCCTTCTCTCGCAGAACCCTTGGAGTTCCTATGAAAACCGTCCGCCACACCGCCCTGGCAACTCTGGCGACCACCTTCTCAGTCTTTGTCCTAGCTCTCGGCATGCCAGCCTTCTCGACGGTGGCGTTGGCCACTCCAACGAACTACACGGCATCGGTCGTCGACGCCAGCATTCCGACAACGGTGGACGGCATCACTCTGACGAAGGCACCCAGTTACAGCGGCGCCGATGAGGGCATCTACGAACTTCGATCAACCATAACTACCTATCTCGGGGTCGTTCAGCTGAATCACACTGGTGCCTTCTATGGTCGTGCCGGGTCTGATTCGAATCTCTGTTACGTGGGATGCTCAATGGCAGGGGCCGAGCAGACCTTTGCGCTGACATTCACCCTGCCTGCAGGCACCACGGCATTCGCGGTCCGACTTGCTCCGCAAGACAATGGTGCAACGACGTACACGATTTCTGGACCTGAAGGCTCATCGGCTCAGTTTGAATGGGGTGGCTGGCGAACTAGCAATGGGAATTCCATGCCAACGCTGGCCGTCAGTGCCAGAAACGGTTCAGTTCTCAATTCAGTCACCATCACAGCGACGCAGGCCGACGGTTGCACGTATGACGATGATGGAATGCCACGTGACTGCTCGCTCTACGGGCTCAACATCATCGATGCAGCCATTGGCGAGGGGGTAGTGAATACCACCACCACTGAGCCTGAACCCACCGAGTACTTGGCTTCAACTGGTTCGAACTCGGGCAACGTCCTTGTCGTGGGTTCTGCGCTGGCGCTCTTCGGCGCCGCGAGCATGTTGGTGGCGCGCCGCCGCTCACACCTCCCTCGCTGAGATACGTTGCGCCATTGCGTAACGTTTAACTCATGAGTGGATCCCTGGTTATCGTCGCCACCCCGATTGGCAACCTCGGTGATCTCACCCCACGGGCCCTCGAAACGTTGCAAAGTGCGAACGTCGTGTACTGCGAGGACACTCGGCGTACTCGCACTCTCTATTCGGCCCACGGGCTCAAAGTGGCCCATCTCGTTGCGCTGCACGAACATAACGAGATGAGCCAGATCGGTGAAATCATCGATCGCATCACTCGTGGTGAAACAGTGGCCCTCGTGTCTGACGCCGGCACCCCTGGCATCAGCGATCCGGGTAGTCGGGTCGTGGCCGCCGTAGTCGAAGCGGGGCTGACCGTGACGACCACCCCGGGCGTTTCGGCCGTTATTGCGGCTCTCGGTATCAGCGGACTGCCCACGGATCGCTTCGTGATGGAGGGCTTCGTACCGCGCAAGGGCTCGGACCGGGCGGCGTGGCTCGACGGGTGGGATAACGAACAGCGCACCATTGTCTTTTACGAATCACCCAAACGCATTGCGGCCACTATGAACGAGTTGGCCGGTCGTTGGCCTAATCGCTCGGTCGCCATTGTGCGTGAACTGACGAAGTTGCACGAAGAGGTTCTCCGCGGCACGGCGGCTGAGTTGAGCGCCTCGTTGGCCAATAGCGAACTCCAAGGGGAGATCACCGTGGTGTTGGCCGGTTCACCAGCGCCCGCCCCCGTCAGCGAGGCCGTCGTGCTCGATGCCATTGATGACGCCCTCGCCGATGGAGCCACCGTGCGTGACGTGGCGACCCAGGTCAGTGCGGCGCTGGGTGTTCCACATCGCTACGTGTACGAACTCGCGCTCCAACGGCGCACCGCCAAGCCCTAATCAGTCAGTACCCTTACAGGGTGAGTCGTTTCTACATCACGACACCTATCTATTACGTCAACGATGCCCCGCACGTTGGCCACGCCTACTGCACGGTCAACGCCGACGCCATGGCCCGCTGGCACCGCCAGGTTGGTGACGAGACTCTCTTCCTTACCGGAACTGACGAACACGGGCAAAAAGTGGCCGAAGCGGCCGAGCGCAATGGGGTCTCACCCCAGGCCTGGACCGACCAGACTTCAGCCCGTTTCCGCGCGTCGTGGGATGACCTCA
>CALAYR010000080.1 GCA_937894805.1 uncultured Acidimicrobiaceae bacterium
ATACGAGATAAACATCGGTGACTGGAGTTCAGACGTGTGCTCTTCCGATCTAGCAGACTCAAGACGTCCTCGGTGATGTCACTCGGCACGTGGCCCGTCGGGTCGTCCGCGATGATGGCGTCGAGATTGTCGGGACGCTTGATAGGCCGTTCGTAGAGCGGGGCGTCGTCGGCCAGGGAAGAGGCCGGCACTTCGGCGAGAATCTCGCCGTCGAAGCCGTTGCGAATACGGAGCATGCCGAAGGGATTGCCCTCGGCGTCGTACGACGAGTCGGTCACGCGACCAACGACGGTGGCCCGCACTTCCCACTGATCACAGAGGGCCTTAACGGCATCCCACGACGAGGGCTCAATGATGGCGAGCATTCGTTCTTGCGACTCGGAGGTCATGATCTCGTAGGGCTGCATGTTGGGTTCGCGTTGCGGCACGGCCGTGACGTCGACGTCCATACCAACACCACCACGGGCGGCCGTCTCGGAGGTGGCACAGACCAGTCCGGCGCCGCCGAGGTCTTGAATACCAACGACGTAGCCACCGTCGAGCAGGGCGAGGCAAGCTTCGATTAGACGCTTCTCTTCGTAGGGGTCGCCGACCTGCACACTGGGACGCTTGGCGTCATCGAGCGACGCGGCACCGTCTTCACCGGAGAATCCGGCCGAGGCTAGAACCGAGACGCCACCAATGCCGTCACGGCCCGTAGCGCTGCCGAGCAGCACGGCGAGATTGCCAATACCCGAGGCGCGGCCGAGCACGAGACGCTCCACGGGAAGCGCACCAGCGCAGAGCACGTTGACGAGTGGGTTCGAGGCGTAACAGTCGTCAAAGGTCAACTCACCCCCGATCGTGGGCACACCCACGGAGTTGCCGTACCCGGAGATTCCCGAGACCACCCCTTCGACGAGCCACCGTTGACGGGCGTCACGCATCGTGCCGAAGAAGAGGGGATCCATGACCGCGAGCGGGCGAGCCCCCATCGTGAAGATGTCGCGCAAGATGCCACCGACACCCGTCGCGGCACCCTGGTAGGGCTCAATGGCCGAGGGGTGGTTGTGGCTCTCAATGCGAATCGCCACCGCGATACCGTCACCGGCATCAATTACTCCGGCGTTTTCACCGGGTCCGACCAAGACGCGGTCCCCTTCGGTGGGGAGTCGGCGCAGGTGAATGCGTGACGACTTATACGAGCAGTGCTCACTCCACATAACGCCGTAGAGGGCCAGTTCGAGGGGGTTGGGCTCACGCTGCAGAACTGCGCGGATGTCCTCCAACTCTGAATCGGTAAGACCTAAAGCGCGGTGCAACGGTTCAGTAGATGAGCTCACGGCTATGAGTTTATGGACGGCGTCTTACAGCCAACGAGTTTGTTATCAAAATAATTAGTTATGTCGTTAGTAGCCAAGTGCAAAGTTAGAGACGCGAATCCACGTTTCAAAACGACCATTACGTAGATATGAATTCCATAACAATCGCACGACAACGTGAGACAGCGAACAGTGTTTCGTCTCACGGCGCATTATTATTACCAGTCCACACACTTTGCGAGAGAAAGATTTACCACCATGGCTACTGCTACTAAGTCCGCTTCAAAGAAGGCACCCGCTAAGCGTGCAATGTCGAGCGACCACAAGCAGAAGTTGGCCCAGGGCCGCAATGAATCTCGCGTCGTTTCCCGTTACCTAGAGGCCGTAACGGCCGGAAAAGGTAAGCGTGGACGCAAGCGCACGCCAGAATCAATCTCCCTCCAGATCGCTCGCATTGACCAGGAACTCGACACCGCTTCGGCCATTCGCCGTTTGGAATTGACGCAGCGCCGGAGTGACTTGGCTCTGGAAAAAGAGCGACTGACCGCTCGCGTTGATCTGTCGGCCGTCGAAAAAGACTTCGTCAAAGTAGCGAAGTCCTACGCCGCTCGTAATGGAATTTCCTACGCCTCATTCCGCACGTTGGGCGTTCCCGCCGACGTGTTGAAGAAGGCCGGAATCGCTCGCACTCGCGCTTAACGCGTCACCAGTTTTCCAGCGACGAAGCTCTCGAGGAGCACTCGTCCATCACTACTGCCGAGCAAGGCCGTCATGGCTCGCTCGGGGTGCGGCATCAGTCCCACGACGTTGCCCGCCTCATTACTGACACCGGCAATGGCGTCGCGTGAACCGTTGGGGTTCTCGACGTAGCGCAACACAATCTGATCGTTCGCCACGAGGCGTTCGTAGGTGGCGTCGTCACAGGTGTAGGAACCGGAGAAGTGGTTGATCGGGATTGAGAGTGTGGCACCGACCGTGGCGCGACTCGTCAAGATCGAGTTGCTCGTGACCACCTCGAGCAGGGAAGGTTGGCAGAGAAAGGTCAGGCCGCGGTTCTTCTGCAGTGCACCGGGCAAGAGTCCCGCTTCGGTCAACACTTGAAAACCGTTGCAGATGCCGAGCACCGATCCACCGGCGGCCGCAAATTCGGCGACGGCCGTCATCACGGGTGAGAAGCGAGCCAGTGCGCCGGGTCGCAGGTAGTCACCGTGGGCAAAACCACCGGGCAAGATGACGGCGTCTAGGCCGTCGAGCGAGGTGGCGGTGTGCCAGACGAATTCGGAGTGAGCGCCAACCGCCGTTACGGCTGCCGCGGCGTCGTATTCGCAGTTCGATCCGGGAAAGACCACGACGCCGACGCGAGTGGTCACGCCGTTGCCTCAATGCGAGCAGTGGACTGCTCAATCACGGGGTTCGAGAGAAGGCGGTCGGCCAGCGCAATGGCGCGCTCTAAGGCCTCGGCCTCGGAGCTCGCCTCGACGTTGAGTCGAAAGCACTTACCGGCACGCACAGAAGAGATACCTTCAAAACCAAGGGCCGGCAGGGCGCGCTCGATGGTGGCACCTTCGGGGTCGGCGATGCCGGTCCGCAGTGAAACTTCAACGACGACAGAGAACTTCACAACGCAAGGTTAGCCGTAGGGGCGAAGAAACTTACGCTCCGAACCACGAATTCAGTGGTCGAGACGTGACCCGCTCGTAGGCGGCGACGTAACGCGTGGAGGTCAGCGCAATCACGTCGTCGGGAACGGTCGGCGGTGGGGGCGTCTTGTCCCAGGACAAGGTGGCCAACCAGTCGCGGAAGGGTTGCTTGTCGAAACTTGGCGGCGTCTCCCCCGGCACGACCGCGTCGGCCGGCCAGATCCGAGAAGAGTCGGGCGTCAAGATCTCGTCACAGACCACGAGTTCACCGTCAACAAAACCAAGTTCAAACTTGGTGTCGGCCAGAATCAGGCCGGCTTCGGCCACCCGCTTCGCGGCCAAGGCAAAGAGCGTCAGGCAGAGTTCCTGGGCGCGGGCGAGCAGGTCGGCGCCGACAATCTCGGTGGCTCGCTCCAGGCTGATGTTCTCGTCGTGGCCCTCGTCGGCCTTGGTCGACGGCGTAAACCAGGGCTCCGGGAAGGGGTCGGTGAGGGAGAGTCCTTCGGGGGCGGCCATGTCGTGCACGCGACCACTAACGCGATACTCGTCGTAGGCCTGACCGGCGAGCCGGGCGCGGACAATGCACTCCAACGGCAACATCTCGGCCTTGCGAACGAGCATGGAACGGCCGTGCAACTCCGTGGCACCCAAAAAACCGGGAACGTAGGTCTCGATCACGAGCGGGTCGCAACTCACGAGAGCCCGCGGGATCTCCGGCAGTTCATCGAGCCAGTGGTTGGTGAGGGCCGTCAAGACCCGTCCCTTATTGGGAATCGTCTCGTGCATGACCACGTCAAAGGCGCTCATGCGATCGGAGGCCACCATCAAGAGGTGGTCTTCCCCGACCGCGTAGAGGTCACGAACCTTTCCCGTGTAGAGGTGCGTCAGACCGAGTTCGTTCATGCCGTGCGCCAGGTCAGCGCCTCCACGAACCGACCACGATGCGCCAAGAGTCGCGTCGCGTCGAAGGCCCGAGTGAGCTGTTCTTCGCTCAACGTCACGTCCTGGTCCTGGGCGATGACGTCGCGGAAGTTCTCGCGCGTCTCGACCGAACGACGGGCGGCGGCCTGCACGATGCGATACGCGTCGTCGCGACTCATGCCCGAGTCAACCAGAGCCAACAGGATCGACTGCGAAAAGACCAGACCGAGGGAGTGCACTTCGAGGTTCTCGAGGGCCCGCTCGGGCTTTAAGACGAGACCGGACGCGAGACCAGTCGCCTTGCGCAACATGTAAACGCAGAGTTGCAAGGCGTCGGGCATCACAACGCGCTCCACGCTGGAGTGACTGATGTCGCGCTCGTGCCACAGCGCCACATCTTCGAGACCGGGAATGAGATACCCGCGGAGGACGCGTGCTAAACCACAGAGTCGTTCCGACAAGACGGGGTTGCGCTTGTGCGGCATCGCCGAGGAACCCTTTTGACCCTTGCCGAAGGGCTCTTCGGCCTCTCCCACTTCACTTCGGGCGAGGTGGCGGATTTCGAGCGCGACCTGTTCGATCGTCGTGCCAACGGCGGCCAAGGAGTAGAGCACTTCGGCGTGACGGTCACGGGCGATGACCTGGGTGGCCGGCACGGGCACGAGGCCGAGGCGGGTGCAGACAAAGTTCTCCACTTCGGGATCGATGTTGGAGAAGGTGCCGACGGCCCCGGAGAGTTTGCCGACCGCAATAGCGCGACGGGCATTCTCAACTCGCTCGAGGTCCCGGTTGGCCTGCAGCGCAAAGAGGGCGAACTTGGCCCCGTAGGTGGTGGGCTCAGCGTGCATGCCGTGGGTGCGACCAGTGATGGGCCAGTCAATACTTTCAACGGCCCGCGTCGTCAACGCATCACGAAAGGCCCGAACTTCGCTAATCACAATGTCCATGGCGTCCGTCAACACCTTGCATAGTGCCGTGTCGACGACGTCAGACGAGGTGAGCCCGTAGTGAATCCAGGCCCCTTCGGGCATTCCGATGCGGTCTTGCACGATGTCGACAAAGGCGGCCGTGTCGTGATTCGTGATCTCTTCGCGGGCGTTGACGTCGGCCACTAAGGCGGCGTCGACGACGGGACGCCGCGCCCGCAGTGCGGCTGCGTCAGCCGCCGGAACGACGCCCTGTTCGACGAGGGCTTCGGCGGCGAGGAGTTCGACCTCGAGCATGGTGTCGAAGCGGTGCTCGTCAGTAAAGAGGGCGGCCACATCTTTCGGGGCGTAACGAGAAATCATGCTCTAGTCCTTTTCTGCGATGTCGGTTCGCATGACGCGACCGGGAAACGTAATTGTTGCGGCGGAAGTGGTGGCCAGAGTGCGTGCCGCCTTCCTCGAAGGAGCCACGGCCGTCACCGTCAAGACGCGGCCACCGGCCGTGACGAACTGGCCGTCGTCGTTGCGCTTCGTGCCGGCGTGAAAGACCGTCACGTTCGGAATCGGCGTCGCCAGCTGTCCGTCGTCCCCGAGACCCTCGATGACGTCGCCCGTCTGGGGCGCGAGGGGATAGCCCGGAGCGGCGAGCACGATCGTTACTGCGTGAGCCGACTTGAACGTCGGCGCCGCGTGCAGCGAGCCCCGGGCTACGTCCCGCAGCAATTCGAAGAGGTCACTACTAATCAGGGGCACGATGACTTCCGTTTCGGGGTCGCCAAACCGGACGTTGTACTCCAACAGCTTCGGACCGTCAGCCGTCATCATGATGCCGGCGTAGAGAACCCCGCGATACTCAATCCCTCGACGCGAGAGCTCCCGCATCGTGGGCTGCACAATGGTCTTCATGGCCTGGGTCACGTCGTCGGCCGTCATCGATTCAAGCGGCGCGAAAGCCCCCATGCCCCCGGTGTTCGGACCGGTGTCGCCATTGCCGACGCGCTTGAAGTCCCGTGCCGGCACCAGGGCCTCGGCTCGGTCACCGTCACAGAGCACCAGCAGGGAGCACTCCGTGCCGATGAGACCCTCTTCAATTACAACGGTGCTGCCGGCGGCGCCAAAGGCCTGACCCGAGAGCTTGTCCCGCACGTCTTGTTGGGCCTCAGCGAGTGAATCGGTGACGAGCACACCCTTGCCGGCGGCGAGGCCGTCGGTCTTCACCACGTAGGGCGGCTTCATGGTGTCGAGAAACTTGAGAGCCTCGTCAACATCGCTGAAGGCGCCGTAGGCCGCGGTGGCCACGTTGGCCGAGGCCAAGAACTCCTTCATGTAGGCCTTGGAACCTTCGAGCTGGGCCCCGTCGGCGTTCGGACCGAAGACGACCTTGCCTTGCGCACGCAATGTGTCGGCCAGGCCAGCCACCAGCGGCGTCTCGGGTCCAATAACAAAGAGTTCAGCTTCGAGTTCAACCGGCGATGTCGAAACACAC
The DNA here is from genome assembly GCA_937894805.1 of uncultured Acidimicrobiaceae bacterium. Classification (GTDB taxonomy): domain Bacteria; phylum Actinomycetota; class Acidimicrobiia; order Acidimicrobiales; family RAAP-2; genus RAAP-2. Next base: position 6,275 of record CALAYR010000080.1, read on the forward strand.
CGCAGCCCCCCGGCGGCCATGCCGGCATTACCAGGTGTGACCGTTACCTCGGCACCGTCGCGGGCGAGTCCCCAGGCGATCGCGTGTTCACGCGCGCCGGAACCGACGACGACGGCTCGCTTCACGAGGGTTGAACGAACTGGTCGCGACCGGGCCCCACGCCCACGATGGAGATCTTGATGCCGGTGACCTTGCTCAAGAACGCGATGTAGTCCTGGGCGTTCTTCGGCAACTCGTCAAAGGAGGTGAAGCCGGAGAGGTCGGTGAGCCAGCCGGGCAACTCTTCGTAGATCGGCGTGACGTCGTGCATGGTCGACTGGTGATACGGCGGATACTCGAAGCGCTGACCGTTGCTCTCGTAACCGACGCAGACCTTGATGGTCTCGAGGGTGTCGAGAACGTCGAGCTTGGTGATGGCGATTTCGGTGAGGGAGTTCAGGCGGGCCGCTTGCCGCAGCATGACGGCGTCGAACCAACCGACGCGACGGCGACGTCCCGTGTTCGTGCCGTACTCGTGACCGCGGTCCACGAGTAGCTCAGCCAGTTCACCATCGAGTTCGGTCGGGAAGGGTCCGGCACCCACGCGGGTGACGTAGGCCTTCGCGATACCGACAACGCGAGAGATATCCCGTGGACCGAGTCCCGATCCGGTGCAGGCACCGCCGGCGACGGGGTTCGAACTGGTGACGAAGGGATACGTGCCGTGGTCCAGGTCCAAGAAGGTCGCCTGGGCCCCTTCGAGCAAGAGGCGCTCGTTGCGAGCCAAGGCGTCGTGCAGCAAGGTCACGGTGTCGCCAATCATCGGCGCAATACGAGGTGCCAATTCGCCGATGTAGAGCTCGGTGATCTCCTTGGCCTTCATGGGTAGGCGGTTGTAGACCTTGGAGAGGAGGGCGTTCTTCTCGCGAAGGGCCATCTCCAACTTCTCCTGGAAAATCTTGGGGTCGAGCAGGTCCTGCACGCGCAGTCCCACGCGGGTGGCCTTGTCGGCGTAGGCCGGGCCGATGCCCCGCTTGGTGGTGCCAAGGGCGTTCTTGCCGAGGTGGCGCTCCGTGACGCGGTCGAGCTCTTGGTGGTACGGCATGATCAAGTGCGCGTTGCCCGAAATCATGAGGCGCGAGACGTCGACGTTCTTGGCGATCAACGTGTCGAGTTCCTTCAGCAGGACGGAGGGGTCGACGACGACGCCGTTACCAATAACGGGGGTGAGGTGGGGGTAGAGCACGCCCGAGGGGACGAGCTGAAGGGCGAAGGC
>CALAYR010000081.1 GCA_937894805.1 uncultured Acidimicrobiaceae bacterium
CGACGCTCTTCCGATCTATCCCAATAGTGCAGCATTAAAATTTCTCGGTCGCCGAAGGTCAATGACGCCAACGTGGCCTCCACGGCGGCATCCTTGAGAACTCGTTCTTCGGCGGAACGGTGAGTTCCCTCCGCCCGCTGCGATTGGATGTAGGCCGATCGGCGGTATTTCTTACGCCGGGCGTTGGCAAGTACTTTTCTCGTAACGCCAATGAGCCAGGGTGCTTCAGCCCCTTCGGGAATGGAGTCACGCTTTCGCCACGCCACGATGAGCACATCGGCCACAATGTCGTCGAGCTCCTCAGGATTTAGCGGATACAGACGACGACGCGCGAAATTGGCAATGGTTGGCATATGCGTGTGAGCAAAGTCATAGAAATCGTCAACGGGCACAGAAACCATCACTTAGCAATTGTCGTCAAGAGTCGTTTCCTTACCGTACTTCTTCGCGTATTTCGAAAATCCCTTCCCGGACGCCGATAGATTTGACTCGTGAGCGACGAACTATCGACTATCCCCGAGCCAGACGTATCTGCGGAGAACCCCATTTCTGAGCATTGGATTTGGGTTGGGCCTCATCGCCCCGCTTGTCCGCGCACCTTGTTTGAGCACATGACCAGCCACTGGGGGCCAGCCCCACTTGACAACACTCCGCACCCCGCCGTTGCGTTCACCGCGAAGCGCCGTGCTGCACTCTCCAACCAATTTCCCGATGCCGCCATTGTGGTCCCCACCGGCAATCTCAAGGTTCGTGCCAATGACACGGACTATCGATTCCGTCCCGGCACCGATTTCTACTACCTCACCGCCTGTTTCGATCCTGACACTGTTCTACTCATTACGTCGAAGGATGGAGTGCCGCGAAGCAGGCTGTACGTAGCGGCCCGTAGAAATCACCTCACCCACGAATTCTTCACTGATTCTCGATATGGAGAACTATGGGTCGGACCTCGTCGTGGAGTTGAAGAGTCCGCCGAGTACCTAGGCATCGAAACGGCGCCACTCGAGCAGTTGGCTGAAGATCTCGCAAATTTGACGGCCCTTCGAACCTTGGTCGTTCGAGGATTCGACAATGAGGTCGATGCACTCGTTCCACCACACGCTGATGATCACTCCTTAGTGGAGGCGCTGGGCGATATGCGGCTCGTCAAGGATGACTTTGAAGTTGCGCAGCTCCAGCTGGCGATTGACTACACCGCAAAAGGCTTTGCTGACGTCGTGCGTGCTCTCCCCGTGGCCGTTGAGCATGGTGAGCGCGTCATCGAAGGCGTCTTTAATCTTCGGGCTCGGGTCGAAGGCAACGATGTCGGTTACGACACCATCGCCGCGTCCGGTGCCCACGCCACCATCCTGCACTGGACGACCAACGACGGTGCTGTCCGCAAGGGGGATCTTCTGCTGCTCGATGCAGGCGTCGAGTGTCACAACCTCTACACCGCGGACGTCACCCGAACCATGCCCATCAACGGCAAGTTCACCGAGGCCCAGCGCAAACTGTACGAACTCGTACTCCGTGCCCAACAGGCTGCGATTGAAGTTATTGCCCCCGGCGTGCCCTTTGTAAAACCGCACGAAACGGCCATGCGAATCATCGCCGAGGGACTGTACGAATGGGGCATCCTTAAGGAAACTCCCGAAGAGGCAATGAGGCGCGACAAGCAACTGCACCGTCGCTACACCCTGCACGGCACGAGCCACATGCTCGGTCTCGATGTCCACGACTGTGCCAACGCGCGCGATGAGTCTGCCTACGGCAATCTGCAGCCAGGCTTTGTGCTCACCGTAGAACCGGGCCTCTACTTTCAGGCCAACGACCTCACCGTCCCCGAAGAGTACCGAGGAATCGGTATCCGTATCGAAGATGACATCTTGGTAACCGAGTCCGGATACCGCAACCTCTCGGCCGCCTTGCCGCGATCCGTTGATGACATCGAGTCCTGGATGGCCGCCATTCAAATAGAGGGCAAGCCCGCAATCTTGTAGGTCGTCGTTGGTGAGCGTTGCAGGTCACCACGATCCGGCCCGCCGAGTTCACCGAACACAGCAAAACGCCCGAGCCACTACTGGAGAACCAGAGCGACTCGGGCGTTTCGGCCGAGTAGTAACGCTTAGTTGAGAATACGCAGTGGCAAGTTACGCGCGCCGCGTACTTGGCCCTGTGACCAGGTCACTGCGTCGGCGTCAGCCAACTCAAACTTCGGGTAGCGCTTGATGAACTCTTCGATGGCTACGCGCATTTCCATGCGAGCCAAGTTCGAACCGGCGCAACGGTGAATACCTAGACCAAAAGCCACGTGGCGGTTGATCTTGCGGTCGATGATGAACTTGTCGGCATCCTCAAAGGCCTTCGGGTCACGGTTCGCGGCAGGAAAGCCGAGCAGCAACCAGTCGTCCTTCTTCATGGGGCAACCGTGGAAGTCAAAGTCTTCCTTGACCAAACGAGCCATCGTTACTGGTGAGTAGTAGCGAAGGAACTCTTCGATGGCCAACGGCATGAGCTCAGGCTCGTTCACGAGACGCTCAAGGTCGTGGGGGTT
>CALAYR010000082.1 GCA_937894805.1 uncultured Acidimicrobiaceae bacterium
CGGGGGCTAAGTAGATGCCTCGCCGGGTTGTCCTAAAGATTTCCGGCGAGGCTCTAGCTTCGTCGGCAAGCGATCAAACGATCGACGCCAAGGTTGTCGACTTTCTCGCTTCCGAAATTGCCAAGGCCACCGAGTCGGGCGAGCTAGAACTGGCCCTGGTGGTCGGCGGTGGAAACATTTGGCGCGGCGCTAGCGGCGAACTCGCCGGAATGAACCGTGCCAATTCGGACATTATGGGCATGCTCGGCACGATTATCAACGCCCTGGCCCTCCAGGATGCCATCGAGAATCACGGCCGCCAGGCCCGCGTCATGACGGCTATCAATATGGACCAAGTGGCTGAGCCCTACATTCGCCGCCGTGCCGTGCGTCACCTTGAAAAGGGTCGCATCGTGATTTTTGCGGCGGGAATGGGTAATCCGTATTTCACGACTGATACTCCAGCGGCCCAGCGGGCTGCCGAGATTGAGGCTGAGATTGTCCTGAAGGGTACCCATGGCGGGATTGACGGTGTTTATTCCGAAGATCCCAAGAAGAATCCCAACGCCACCAAGTACGACACGATCAGTTTTGACGAGACGATCCAAAAGGAACTGCGCGTCATGGATCTCACGGCAATCACGTTCTGTAAGGACAATGGCCTGCCGATTCGAGTATTTGACCTGATGAAGGCGGACAATTTACGTCGCGCCCTCGCCGGCGAAGCCGTGGGTACGCTGGTTAAGTAATGGAACACGAACTTATTGAACTCGTCCTCGCCGATACGCGCGATCGCATGGTGAAGGCCATGGATCACGTCAAGAGCGAGTTTGCCGCAGTTCGGACCGGACGGGCCAACTCGGCCCTGGTGGAGAATCTCGAAGTCGAGTACTACGGAGTTATGTCGCCTCTGAAGCAGCTGGCTAACTTTTCGGTACCCGAACCCCGACTACTCGTCGTTTCACCGTTCGACAAGGGCGCAATGGCCGCCATCGAAAAGGCCATCACCAATGCCGACCTTGGTCTCAACCCTTCGAACGACGGCATTGTGATTCGCTTGAATTTTCCCACGCTGACCGAAGAGCGCCGCAAGGACTTCGTCAAGATTGTTCGTGGAAAGGCCGAAGACGGCAAGGTCGCTATGCGTGGTGTTCGACGCCACGCACGCCAGGAGCTTGAGAGCCTGGAAAAAGAGAAGGAAAACGGAATTTCCACTGACGACATCGAGCGAGTCGAGAAGGTTCTCGACAAGATGACGCAGGACGAAGTCGCAGCAATCGAATCACTGCTGGCGCATAAGGAACAGGAACTCCTTGAAGTCTGAGGGCCCCACCAGCAACGATCTTCCAACGGGGGAGATGCCAGCCATTCGGCCGGCAGACTCTCGCGTGACGATTACTGGTGCTGAAGTGGCCGCCGAGGCAGCTGGCATTCCCGTTCCCACGCCGACGGTTGACCCCGAAACGTTGTTGCCACACTGGACTGAAGAGCCCACAGGCCAGATGCCTGCAGTTCTCAAACGCGACGAGCCGATTAGTAGCGACCCGCTCGACCAGATTCCCGCCCCCGTATGGCGAGAAGACGAGACTGACTACACCGTGCACGACGAACAAATCGGGCAAATCATCGGCAATGTTGAAAGCAGTGATCCGCTCGACGTCGAGCTCGAGGACGCACCGGTCGTTGAAGCGGCGGTCGTTGACGCGCCTCGCCCGACGCAGTCACGCGCCGAGCGACTACGTCAGTCCGACCAGAAGCTGTTAAAGAATCGAGCAACGCGCACCGCACCGCCCAAGGACATCCGCAAGGCGACCGTCACGGGAATCATCGCCGCCCTCGTCGTCGTGATGATTTTCTTGGCCGGTCCGATTCCTGTAGTGATCTTGGTCTCCACCGTTCTGGCTGCGGCCATTGCGGAAATCTTCGCGGCCTTTCGTTCCGCCGGAGCACGCCCGGCCACGTTGCTTGGCGTCTTGGCAACGGTCGCACTGGCACTCGGGGCCTACAACCGAGGTGAAGCAGCCCTCTCACTCGTCACATTCCTGTTCATCTTTGCGGTCTTTGCCTGGTATCTGGCGACGCCAACCAAGTTCGACATGCTCGATGGTTTAGGTGTCACCGTGATTGGCTACATCTGGATTGCCGTCATGGGTTCATTTGCCATGTTGCTGATCTCGCCCGTCAACTTCAAGGACCGCCACGGTTTGGCCTTCTTGATGGGCGCAGTCATCGTCACGGTGGCCAACGACACTGGGGCACTCTTTACTGGAAGAATTTTTGGACAGCGGAAGTTGGCACCCACAATTTCCTCGGGCAAAACCGTAGAAGGTGCGATTGGGGGGCTCCTCACTGGACTCTTCTTCGCAGTGGTGGTTTTACCTCAGATCCATCCCTGGAATGTCGGTGCCGCCGCTCTTTTGGGCCTTCTGGTCGGCGTGGTTGCTCCTCTAGGAGACCTCTTTGAGTCACTCGTCAAGCGCACTCTCGGCCTTAAGGACATGGGAGAAGTCCTTCCTGGCCACGGCGGAGTTGTCGACCGAATCGATGGACTTCTCTTCGTGCTCCCCGTGACCTACTACTTGGTCAACATTCTCAACATCGGCTAGCCGTGGCCACACCCGTCCGCTCGGTCGCGTTGCTTGGAGCCACCGGTTCTATTGGCACCCAGACGCTCGACGTTCTTCGACGTTCTCCGGACCACTTCAAGCTCGTCGCGTTGTCGGGTGGGACACGGACGCAAGAGTTGTTAGCTATTGCCCGCGAATTTCACGTTCCGCTGGTCGGTGTGCTGAATGAGAGCGACGCGCAACTCGTTTCAGCCGCCCTGCCCGGGGTCGAAGTAGTCATCGGCGACGATGGTCTCGACGTCTTGGCGCGGAGCGCTGATGTGGTGGTCAACGCCGTTGTAGGTTTTGCCGGCCTCACTGCCACGCTGGCGGCGTTGGACGCGGGTAAACGATTGGCGTTGGCGAACAA
>CALAYR010000083.1 GCA_937894805.1 uncultured Acidimicrobiaceae bacterium
CGGTGGGGCCACGTGGCCGATGAGTGGGCTCGGGAGTTCATTCGCGTCCTTCGCTGGCTGGCGTGTCGCAAAGAAGAGTGACGTAGCCACGACAACAATCGTGGCCGCGACACCCGCACTGGCGACGGCACGTGATCTCACTTGTGGTCCTCTCGGCGACGAACGAAGGAGAGCATCGAGCCCACGCCGATGGTTAAACCGCCGAGCCACAACCACACCAAGAGCAGCTCCACCGTGACGCCGAGCACCACGGATCCGGCCGGCAGGTCACCGGCGACCTGAGCCCCCGAGGACGTTCCCGTACCGCCCACCGCATCAAACGTTAGATAGACGTCACGCCAAAAGTTGGAAGAGATGGCCGGCGTGCCGACGGTCTGACCGTCACGACCATGGAACGTAGTGATTGCGGGGTGGAGTGGACTTTGACCGTTAACCCGCACTGAGAGTTCGGTGGCGTCGCGCAGTTCATCGTGAACATCGCGTAGTCCGAGGTACGTAATGCGCTCCCCGGCCACCACAGTGGACTGTCCTTCGGCGAGAGCCACTTCGGTCTTGGTGGCCAGCGTGGTTGAAGAGACGATGCCGAGGGACAACATCACGACGCCCAAGTGGACGACCATGCCGCCGGCCGTTGGCCCTAAGAGCCCCCGAAGCCGGCTGTCACCGCGCTGACGGGCACTGCGGACGGAACCGGACAGCGTTCGCAGTGCCGAGCCCGCAGCGGCAGCGGCCAGAAAGTAGGCCAGGAGTAGTGCGGGACGATGAATACCCGCCATCCAGGTCACCACGACGACCGCGAGGGCGAACCAGGCCGACGTGCGAACCCGGCTCCACAGCACGTGCCGATCAGTTTTCCGCCAGCCCGCCAGTGGGGCTAGGGCCATGAGTGACAGCACGAGGGCGCCTACCGGTACCGAAACCTTTGAAAAGTACGGTGCGCCTACCGTGACCTGACCACCATTGATTGCTTCGTAGAGCAGCGGGAAAGCTGTGCCGACGAGCACGACGATGGCAAATCCCACGAACAGGATGTTGTTCGCAACAAAGAGTCCCTCGCGCGAGAGTGCGGCGTCCACGCCAACGGGCGAGCGGAGGCGATCGCCGCGCCACGCAATCAGCGCCGTACCCCCGCCAACCGTGATGGCGAAGAAGGCGATCAGGATCGGACCGAGCGTGGAGGATGAGAAGGCGTGCACACTTTGCAGCACACCGGAGCGAGTGAAAAACGTACCGAGAATGGTCAACGCAAATGTGGCGATCGCCAATGAGAGGTTCCACACACGAAAGAGGCCACGTCGGTCCTGCACGATGATGGAGTGGACGTAGGCCGTCGCCGTCAACCAGGGCAAGAGAGCGGCGTTCTCAACGGGATCCCAGCCCCAAAAGCCTCCCCAGCCCAAGACTTGGTAGCTCCACCAGGCGCCCAACACAATGCCGACGCTCAAGATGCCCCAGGCCAGAACGGTCCATTGACGAAGACGAATAGGCCACCGTTCGTCGACCCGGCCCGTAATCAACATGGCGACCGCGAAGACGAAAGGCACCGTAAAGCCGACGAAACCGGCATAGAGCAGTGGAGGGTGGGCTGCGACGAGCGGATTGTTTTGCAGAAGCGCGTTCGGTCCGGCGCCTTGAGAAGAGTGAAGGGGATTTGGCACGAAGGGGTCAGCCGGTCCGGCCATCAGACCCACAAAGAAGGCCGCTACGGCAAAGAACACCAATGTGGCCCACTGCACGACGCGATCAGCTGCGTCACGACGGTAACGGGTAATCACGACCACCAGCAATACGGCCAAGAGGAGTGCCCACAGCAAGATGGAGCCCTCGAGGGCGCTCCACATTCCCGTCATGGAATAAATGGTGGGCGTGAAGGTGGCGTTGTTCTCGGCCACGTACGCAAGATCGAAGTTGTGGGTCAGCAGGGCGACTTGCATCACGACGACCGCCGCGAAGGTGCTGGCCAACCCCACGATTGCAATGGTGAGCGATGACCCACTCGTACTGCGACGTATGCGAATGCCCTGGACTACGACACCCACCACAAAGGCCAGCAGGGCACCATCAATAAAGAGACGTCCGAGTGTCGACGCCGTCATTGGACCGTACCGTCAGAGCCCTTGACGCGCCCAGGGTTCTTTTCGATGTACTCAGCGCTGTGTTTCACCATGATTTGATTCGCGCGAAAGGAGTATGAGGTGGCCGAGGTAAATGATCCGACCACAACGACGGGAATACCGGCTCGGAACAACTGTGGCGGTGTGCCGACCGCCGTCACGGTGACCAATTCGGTCTTGGATCCACGGATGGAGAAGGTGGCACCTTGGGACGTGCGCTCCACGGTGCCCTTGACGACCATGCCCTCAAGCCGGACTTCCCGGGTGCCGATGCTGGTTCGATCTTGGTAGACCTCGCTCACCGTCTTGAAATAGTTGAGTGACTGCAGCATGCCCTGACTCAACATGACGGCGATAACGAGTACCAAGAGGGCTAGAACCACCCACGTACGGCGAGAACGCTTTCTCGGAGTTGGCGAGACGGGCGTGAGATCGAGAGGAGCTTCAGTCGTCACGACGTCGCGACCGCCACCACAGTGAAACGGCGTAGGCGCCCATGGCGATCACCGTAACGAGATACCCCGCATTGACATAGTTCATGAGGCCGACTCCGTCCGTCGAGCTTTCAGAGCGGCGTCGAGCTCAGAGTCCCGCTGCCCCGCTTCACGATCCGCAATGCGATAACGGGCCCGCACCATCCAAGCAAAATCAAGCGAGAACGCAATAAAGCTCAACAGAAGCGTCCAGGCCATCGAGCCATGAATCTTGAGGTGGCGATTTTCGGTGAAGACAGTGGCTCCTTGGTGCAACGTAGTCCACCACATAACTGAGAAGTGAATAATCGGAATATTGACGGCCGTCAGAATGGCAAATACGGCGCTGCGCTTAGCGCGCACTTGAGGATCATCATTGGCTCGACGCAACGCCAAGTAGCCGAGCATCAAAACGCCGAGCACGGCCGTTGAAGTTAGTCGGGCATCCCAGACCCACCACACGCCCCACGTAGGTCGGCCCCAGATCGATCCGGTGAGCAGTGTGAGACCAATGAACAGCGTGGAGACTTCGACGGCGGATGCAGCGACGCGGTCGGCCACCATTGAACGGGTGCGCGGCCAAAGGTAGAGGGCACTCGCGATGGTCGCGGCACCGAATGAGAGGTAGAGAGCCACCCAGGCCTGCGCGGGGTGTATGTAGACCAAGCGCGCGAGTTCACCTTGCACTTTGTCCGGGGGCGTAACGAAGTAGCCCATCACGAAGGTGGCGAAGGAGGTCGCGAGAGCGAGTGGGCCTAGTGCGCGTCGAGTTAGTTGTTTCATCATGATTCCTCTAATGCACCGTAAAGGAGAAGACCCACACAGGCGTACGCTGCCAGCGATACGCCCAGAAGCCAGACCCACCGGGCCAATGGCCCATATGTAATCAGGGAAGAGAAGGCCCGTTCCCCCGCAATAAGTACGGGGGCAAAGGCCGGCAGGGCCAGTGCGGGCAGGAGCGTGCCAGCGTTAGCGCTCGACGCCGCAATCCTTCCGTAGAGGACGCCGGCCAATGACAGAGTGGCCGTGGCGAGCAACAGCACGGGCACCGTCACGATGGCGGCGTGCAGTGGCACGTGCAGCAGCACCGTGGTACCGGCGAGGAGCGCGGAACCCACAATCGAAAGTTGGATGAACATGGCGAGACCTTTGCCCAGAAAGACTGCGCCGGGGTCAATGCCCAAGATCTGCACCGAAGTGGCGGTCCCGCGCGCAGCCTCCAACTGGCTGGTGCGATTAATAACGAGGAGCGCGACCAAGGTCATCACGATGTAGAAGAGACCAGGGGCCAGCTTGGCTTGCGTTGATGCATTCGGTCCAACGGCTAGGCCACAGAGAACCAGAGTCATCAGCCCAAAGGGAGCCACCTGCCACAGCAGCACGCGACTACGCCGCTCGATGAGCAGATCCTTCTGTGCCACCAACAACACAAGACGAATCACGATGCACTCTCCACGATTCGTCCGCCAACTATCACGATGGGGGCGGCATTGGTATCGGCGGGTAGCGCGCCGTGCGACGTTAAGACAACGGTCGCTCCGCTCGCCTGCGCAGCGCCAATTAATTGACTGGTGAGGTCTCGACCCTCGTCGTCCAAACTGGCGAAGGGCTCGTCCAGCAACCAGAGCTGTGGACGGCGAACCAAGAGCCACGCCAGCGAGAGGCGCCGTTGCTGGCCGGCACTCAATGACTTCAGAGGCACCTTGGCTCGATGAGCCAAGCCAACTCGTTCGAGTGCCGAAGGGATCAAGGCAACATCGGCGCTGGTGGTGCGTGCGGCAAAGAGCAGGTTCTCGGCCGGACTCAAGTCAGGGTAGAACGAAGTTTCGTGACCGAGCCACCCGACGTGTCGACGCAGTTCTCGACGTTCCGCAGAACAGATATCAAAACCCAAGACCGTGCCAGTGCCCCGGCTTGGCACTTCGAGTCCGGCCAGTACGCGGAGGAGGCTCGTTTTACCGGCACCATTTGGTCCGGTAACGACGTAGGTCGTGGCACTCTCCAGGGTGAGATTCACTCCTGAAAGCAGTGGGAAACTGCCCGTCGTTACGACGACATCACAAAGTGAGGCGACCGCCACAAGATCCGCTCTAACGAAATCGTTAGCGCTGGAGCGCCTTGAGATCTGACGCCACCATCATTTCGACCAGCTGCGTGAAATCAACGTCTCGGCGCCAGCCTAAAACTCGCTCGGCCTTGGCGGGGTCGCCAACTAGCAGATCAACTTCGGCGGGACGCATGAACGCGGGATCGATCACGACGTGATTTTCCCAGTTCAACCCAGCGGCCGCGAAGGCCACTTCGCAGAGTTCGCGCACGGGATGCGTTTCCCCGGTGGCTACTACGTAGTCATCGGGTGAATCCTGCTGAAGCATGAGATACATGGCGCGCACATAGTCAGCGGCGTAGCCCCAGTCACGCTGCGCGTCCAAGTTGCCGAGGCGTATCTCCTTGGCGAGCCCCAGCTTGATCTTGGCAACGCCGTTGGTGACCTTGCGGGTCACGAACTCAAGGCCCCGTCGTGGAGACTCGTGATTGAAGAGAATGCCACTACTGGCGTGGAGGTTGTAGCTCTCGCGGTAGTTCACAGTGATCCAGTGTCCGTAGACCTTGGCTACGCCGTAGGGACTCCGTGGGTAGAAGGGCGTGTCTTCATCTTGCGGCACCGCCTGCACCTTGCCGAACATCTCGGAGGAACTGGCTTGGTAGAAACGAATTTCGGGGTCCACGGTCCGGATGGCGTCCAGCACGCGTGTTACGCCGAGAGCCGTGGTCTCACCTGTAAAGACGGGCTGGAGCCACGAAGTCTGTACGAAGCTCTGAGCAGCGAGGTTGTACACCTCTTGAGGCCGGTGCTCCCGAAGGATGTTGGTAATTGAGACTTCATCCAGCAGGTCACCCGAAACGAGGTTCAGTCGGTCTTGGATGTGCGAAATTCGTTCAAAGGTCTCCGTCGAAGATCGACGGACCATACCGAAGACTTCGTAGCCCTCATCGAGCAGCAATTCGGCGAGGTATGAGCCGTCCTGCCCGGTGATGCCTGTGATCAATGCGCGCTTGGCCACTAGATTCCTTCGTCATTTTCAAATAGAAACGTGTAATTACTCTACCCAAGGCGGGCGCCATCGACTTGCAAGTAGCAAAGTCGTAATCTTGCACCCATGGCTCGTCTGGCAATCGTCAGTTTCCGTCTCGGTCTCACCGACGGCGTCTCAATTGAAGCTGAGAAGTGGACCGATGCACTGAAGTCGCTGGGGCACGAAGTTTTCACGGTGGCCGGTGAGGGCCATGTCGACTACACCGTTCCTGGTCTCGCCATCGACGCCGCCGAAAATCCTGATATCGATGAGCTCCGTCGAATCCTCGACCAGGCCGACTTGGTCATAGTCGAGAATCTGGCGTCACTTCCCCTCAATCTTGACGCGCGCGATGCCGTGTACGAAGTCCTCCGGGATCGAGTGGCGATTTTCCGTCACCACGATTTGCCTTGGCAGCGTCCGCACTTGCTTCACCTCGATGGACCGAGCCATCTCGGGCCATGGGCCCACGTCACCATTAACGACCGTTCGCGCCTCGAACTTCTCCAACGGGGCATTGTCGCCACCACGATTCCCAATCACTTTGACTGCGACCCCCCGACGGGTCGACGCGAGCTCCTGCGCAGTTCAATTCACGTCAAGGGCAAGTCGTCCATCATCATGCAGCCAACGCGGGCCATCCCTCGAAAGAATGTCACTGCCGGCCTTCGCCTCGCGGAACGACTCGGTGGCATCTATTGGTTGCTCGGAAGAGCTGAGGATGGCTTCGGGCCCGATTTGGAGCGACTCATCAATCTGTCGATGACCGGCGTACGACGCGGCCTCCCTACGGGGGCCACGATGGCCGACGCTTACGCCGGGTGCGACCTGGTTGTGATGCCCTCAACCTGGGAGGGTTTTGGCAATCCGGTCATTGAGGCGGTCACCCACCGCAAGCCCCTCGCCCGCTACCCCTATCCCGTCATGGAGGAAATCGAAGCCCACGGCTTTCACTTCTTTGACCTAGAAGATATTGATGGGATTCGCGGGGCTATGAATGACCCATTCGCAGAATTTCTCGATAAAAATGCGGCAATCGCTAAGGCCAACTACGACCTATCGCTGCTGCCGGGCCGCCTAGCCACTCTGTTGGCTTCGGTCGGAATTCTCTAATTAACCGTTAGTCTCTCGCGCCATGGGGGCGATTGAGACAGAAACCACGGGCGACACTCGCCGCCAGGAAATCTTGCGTATCGCGACCCGGATTTTCGCTGAACACGGCTTTCAGACCACCACGATGGAACAGGTCGCGAAAGAAGTTGGCTTCACCAAGCCCATCATCTACCAGCACTTCCCCAGCAAGGACGCCCTCTACGAGGAGATTGTCGCCAAGACGGCCGCTCGCCTGCTCGTCTCATTGCAGGCCGCTACGAGCGTTGAGCAGTCGCCTCGTCAACGAGTAGAGGCGGCCTTCCGCGTCTACTTCGAGCTCGTTGTGCAAGAGTCCGACGCCTTTCGCGTGCTCTTCCTCCAGGCTGGATCTAACGAGCACAGCAAACAGCTGCGGGCCGTTGAAGTCGACTTGGTCTCCTTCATTGAGCCATTGCTCGCCGACGATCTAGATGCTGATCACCGTCGGGAACTCGCCGGTGGTGTCGTGGGCATGGCGGAAGGAGCAGCGGTCGTGTGGCTAGTCCGTCAGGCTCGCCGTGGTTGGCCGCAGCCCGCTCCCGACGAAGCCAGCATTTTGGCCAAGCGTATTGCCACACTCGCGTGGGGTGGGCTCCGCGCCACCGCGCAACGTTAGAACGACGAGTCGTACTCTTCGGCCAAAAGCACACCGAGTGCTTGCGAGAGATCCCACAGTTCCTGGGCCGTGGCGTCGTATGTGGCCTGATCCCCACCGGCCGGATCAATCACATCCCAGATCACATCAGGAGCCAATTCGCTGACCGCACTAACGCGCTCACCGAGAGGTCCGTCGAGCGGAGATGTTGCGACAAAGTGCTTGAGCTGCACCACTTTGTGAGAACCGTGAGGGTGCTTCGTTCGCACGAAGTGAACATGGTCGGCCTCGCTGGCAAAGACCACGTCGGCCCACTGCACATCTTCGGCAGTTATTTGCCGCGAGCGATGCTTGGCGAAGTCATATTCGCCTAATTCTTCGAGTTGGGTGAGGGACTGAAACGTTCGAGAACTCATCCCCTGGTTTTCAATCGCGAGTGTTCCGGCCGTGCGAATCTCCCACTGCCAACCTTGGGCCTCAGCCAGCGTTTCCAACATGTAGCCGAGCATCACCGATCGTGCCACGTTGCCGGTGCAGAGAGTCACAATCTTCATAGTGAGGAACGCTAGTTGTTAACGAGGATGAAACTCGTTAGGCGAAATGAATTCCTACGAACTCGCCAGACTCTCGCCACTGCTGCATCAGAGTGAAGTAGGCCACGGCACCTTCGGGGTAACCGGCGGAGTTCATGTGATCCTTGCGCTCCATCTCCTTACCCTCATTGTTGTAGTAGCCCGGCGTGCACTCCGTGTTACCAAAGAAGGATCGGCCGGCGCTTTCGATTAACGCCACCCACGCGGCCTGCGCCTCAGGCTCGGCCTCGGTCGTAGCGGCGCCGGTGTCGTGAGCGTGTCGTACGATGCTGGCGATGGTGGCTCCGGCCTCCAAAAAGTTGTGTGGAATATTGGAGACCAGATTGGCCGCTTGCGAAATGCCAATGATGAACATGTTGGGAAAGCCGTTCACGTGAAGTCCGTGCAGCGTCTCCATGCCGTTGGCCCACCGCTCCGTCAAGAGCTCGTGACGACCGCGGATCGGGAATCCCGACTCCTTCGTGTGCGCGTTGCCCACTTCAAAACCCGAGGCCAGCACCAGGCAGTCCAATTCGTAGTGAACACCATTGACCCACGCCCCCGTGGCGTCGATGCGCTCGACCCCTTGGCCGTCGGTGTCGACGAGATGGACCGAGGGGGTGTTGTAGGCCTGGAGGTACTCATCGTGAAAGCAGGGTCGCTTGCAGAGCTGGCGATACCAAGGCTTTAACCGTTCGGCCGTCGCCTCGTCTTGAACAATGGCGTCGACTCGGGCCCGAATCTCTTCCATCTTCTCGTCGTCACTGGCTTCGTAGGCCTCCTGCTGAATCTCGAGGGAGTACTCCCCTCGTTCGGTCACCAGTGCGACGACTCGGTCGCGGATCCGCTGGGAGATATCGGTCCAGCCGTCCTTCACCAAGTCCTCGTCGGTAAAGCCACCGGTCTGCAGGGTCGTGAAGTTCATGAGCCATTCACGCTGCCAACCCGAAGGCAGGGTCTTAAACCATTCGGGGTCCATCGGATGATTGTTACGAACGTCGATGGACGAAGGGGTGCGCTGAAAGACGAAGAGCTCGCCGGCCGAGCGGGCGAGAGGTGGGATGCACTGAATGCCAGTAGCACCCGTACCGACGATGCCAACTTTCTTGTCACCGAGATTGGTCATCGGAGCGCCGTAGCGGTCACCACCGGTGTAGTTGTAGTTCCAACGACTGGTGTGAAACATCTCACCCTGGAACTCTTCAAGTCCGGGGATGCCGGGAAGGTGAGGCTTGGCAATCGGACCCGTGCCGAGGGCAATGAACTTGGCGGTGAAGTTGTCCCCGCGGTCGGTCAAGAAGCGCCAGCGCTTGATGTCCCCTTCCCACGTGATTGAGTTGATGCCGGTGGAGAGCAGGGCGTTGTCGTACAGCGAAAAGGTCGTCGCAATCTTTTGCGCGTGCGCAAAAATCTCGTACCCCGGGACGTACTTCGCCGACGGCATGGTGCCCGTCTCTTCCAAGAGTGGCAGATAGACCATGGCGGCCGTGTCGCACATGGCACCGGGGTAACGGTTCCAGTACCAAACGCCTCCCACGTCGCCGGCGCGGTCGACAAGCCGCACGTCGGTAATCCCGGCCTGCTTCAAACGAGCACCCGTCACGAGACCAGAAAATCCAGCCCCAACAATCGCAACTTCCACGTCGTCGGTCACGGCATCGCGTTCAACTGGTTCGGCGTAGGTGTCGGCGAAGAGCTCGGCGAACTTGCCAGTCGGCGTGATGTATTGACCAGTCCCTTCAGGACGAATGCGCTTGTCTCGTTCGGCACGATATTTAGTTTGGAGTTCTTCGCGGGTCGTCATAGTGGAATCTTTCATTGGGGAAGAAATGAAAAGAGCCCCGCCGTAAATCGGCGGGGCTCTCTCCGAAGTGAACTACTTGATGTGAATGCCGGAGATGGCGCGAGCGATCACCAACTGCTGGATTTCACTGGTGCCTTCGAAGATCGTGTAGATCTTCGAGTCACGGTGCCAACGCTCGACGGGGTACTCACGGACGTAGCCGTAACCACCGAGAATCTGGATGGCCTCTTCGGTGACGCGAACGGCTGTCTCGCCAGCGAACCACTTGGACATCGAACCTTCACCAGCGGTGAAGGGGACCTTGGTGGCGGCCATGTTGGCGGCGCGCCATACGAGCAGACGTGAAGCGTCAATGTCGGTCTTCATCTTGGCGAGCTTGAAGGCAATGGCCTGGTTCTCGATGATGGCGCGACCGAACTGCTTGCGCTCCTTGGCGTACTCGAGGGAGTATTCGTAGGCGGCACGGGCAATGCCAAGGGCCTGAGCACCAACGGCGGGGCGAGTGGCTTCGAACGTGGCCATCGCGGCGTTGGTCTGAGCCTTCTTACCTTCGCGAACACGGGCCAACTTCTCGTCAAGCTTTTCCTTTCCACCGAGGAGGCAGGAACCAGGAATGCGACAGTCTTCCAAGATGACTTCGGCCGTGTGCGAGGCACGGATACCCATCTTCTTGAACTTCTGACCCATGCGGATGCCGGGAGTGCCGTCAGGAATAACGAAGGAGGCCTGACCACGTGAGCCGAGCTCGGGGTCGACGGAAGCGACGATGACGTGGATGTTGGCGATACCACCGTTGGTAATCCAAGTCTTTACACCGTTGAGGACCCACTCGTCCTTGGCGGCGTCGTAGACGGCGCGGGTGCGAAGTGACGAAACGTCGGAACCGGCGTCGGGCTCGGAGACACCGAAGGCGGCGAGCTTCAAGTCACCGGGTGATCCGTAGCACTGCGGGATCCACTCCATGGCCTGCTCGGGCGTACCGTTCGCGGCGATACCGGCCACGGCGAGCGAGGTACCGAAGATCGCCATGGCGATACCGGCGTCACCCCAGCACATCTCTTCGAGCGCGATTGGCATTGAGAGACCGGTGGGGTCAGAGAAGTTAGAGAAGATGAAGTCGGTCGAGTAGATACCGACCTTGGCGGCCTCTTCGATGATGGGCCAGGGCGTCTCTTCGCGCTCGTCCCACTCAGCGGCCGCTGGACGTACGACGTCGCGAGCGAATCCGTGAACCCAGTCTTGAAAAGTCTTCTGGTCTTCGTTCAGTTGCATTGAAAACTCGGCCATGACATCCTCCTGTAGCGGTGCTGATATGCCTCAGGTTACCGATGGGTAACCGATGGCAACCTTAGATGAAGGCTACCCATTTCAGTGCACTTTAGACAAAGCAAAAGGGCCAGCCCGATTGGGCTGGCCCTTAAGAAACACCTCGAAGAGGATGCTTAGAGAATGTTCACGCGCTTTGCGAGTGGACCGCGGTCACCGGGCTCGATGTCGAACTCGACCTGCTGGCCTTCGAACAACGTGCGACGACCGTCACCTTGAATCTCTGAGTAGTGAACGAAAACGTCGGGCTGACCGTCAATCGCGACGAATCCCCAACCCTTCTCGTCATTGAACCACTTAACGGTTCCTGTAGCCACTGGGGCCTCCTTAGTAAACACACCGGCAAGCCGGCTGAGAGAACCACAACGGCAACCTCTAGGAAAACACTACTCTGTGGCGCCAAATTGGCAAATTGGCCGGAAGCGTGGGGTTAACGACGGACCACGGTGCCCGAAGCGCTGTCTTCTACGGTCCAGCCGAGTGCCACCAGTTGGTCACGGAGACGGTCGGCTTCGGCCCAGTCTTTGGCGGCCCGCGCGGTGTCCCGAGCGACCACTAAACCTGTCGTTTCCTCATCAATTAGGTCTCCGGCTCCGTGCAGCCCCAAACCCAGACCGGACAAAACCACGGCCACCGCAGTAGCGAGATCGTGAGCTACGGCCTGCTCGCCACGGTCAGCCGCGCCATGGGCACTGGTGACCGCGTCAAAGAGCAGGGCTAATGCGGCGGGGGTATCCATGTCGTTGGCCATCACGGCCGTGACTCGGTCGAGAAGGTCTCGCCCCGCGGCGCCGAGCTCGAAGGAGGCGGCCCGCTCCAGGGTGGCGCCGGCGAGCAGA
Organism: uncultured Acidimicrobiaceae bacterium; assembly: GCA_937894805.1. GTDB lineage: Bacteria > Actinomycetota > Acidimicrobiia > Acidimicrobiales > RAAP-2 > RAAP-2. The sequence continues at coordinate 11,932 of CALAYR010000083.1, forward strand.
GGTAGTTCGAATCGACGGGCGAGGCCGTCGAGCCGCTCGAGACCCCGAACGGCGTCAGCGATGGTGGCCGTTGAGACTTCGATGGGCGAACGGTAGTGACTCCGAAGAACTAAGAGGCGGTAGGAACGCGGATCAGTCTTTTCGGTGAGGTCGGTCAACGAGGTGAAGTTGTTGAGTGACTTACTCATCTTCTGGTCGCCGACCATGACCCAGCCGTTGTGGGCCCAATGCGTAGCGAAGACGTGACCGGCGGCCACCGCTTGGGCCCGCTCGTTTTCGTGATGGGGGAAGCGGAGATCGAAGCCACCACAGTGCAGATCAAATCCCTCACCGAGCAGGTCGAGCGACATCACGACACACTCGGTATGCCAACCCGGACGGCCATCGCCAAACGGTGCGGGCCACGAAGGCTCACCGGGCTTGGCCTTCTTCCAGAGCGCAAAGTCCAAGGGCGAACGCTTCTCCTCGTTGGCCTCAATGCGTGCGCCCGCCCTCAGCGAGTCGAGAGCCTGTCCAGAGAGTGCGCCGTAGTCAGGCACAGTCGAAACGTCGAGATAGATCGAGTCACTCGTGGAGTAGGCCTTGCCGGATGCCAGGAAAGAATTGATCAGCTGCACCATGCCATCGACGAAGGCTGTGGCGTGAGGGGTGTGATCTGGCCGGGCCACACCGATGGCGGCCATGGCCTCCCACCAGTACCCCTCGTACTCGGCCGCCACCTCTTGTTCGGTCCGTCCCTCACGGAGGGCCCGATTGATGATGTTGTCATCAATGTCGGTGATATTGGAAACAAAGGTGACGTCGAGCCCCTGAAAGGTCAACCAGCGGCGCAACGTATCCCACACGAGGGTGAACCGGCCATGTCCCAAATGGGGTAGGTCGTAGACGGTCGGGCCACAGACGTAGATCGAGACTCGGCCCTCGTCACGCAGGACGAGGTCGCGGACCTCATTGGTCAAGGAATCGTGAAGGCGAATCACGAGTTCTAAACTACGGCACTCATGGAAAACTCCACAACGCCCCAGCTGGGAACCCTCCCCGAAAAGCCAACAATTGACGGTCTCGAGGCCACGTGGGTGCCGAAGTGGCAAGCGTCCAACGTCTACGGGTTCGACGCCACCGCCACCCGCGACCAAGTCTTTTCCATTGACACTCCTCCGCCGACGGTGTCGGGCTCGCTCCACATCGGGCACGTCTTTAGCTACACCCACGCCGACGCCATCGCCCGGTTCCAGCGCATGCGCGGACGCAAGGTTTTTTACCCCATGGGCTGGGATGACAATGGACTCCCTACTGAACGGCGTGTCGAGAACTTCTTCGGTGTTCGTTGCGACCCTTCCCTTCCCTACGACCCCACCTTCGAACCACCAGCCAAGCCTGGCGATCAGAAGATTTCTATCTCACGAAAAAACTTTGTCGAACTGTGTCAGCGCCTCACGACAACCGACGAAGAGGTCTTTAAGGAGCTTTGGCAGCGGCTCGGTCTCAGTGTCGACTGGCAGCTCGAGTACTCGACAATCTCTCAACTCGCTCAGCAAATCTCCCAGCGGGCCTTCATCGAGATGTTGCAGCGAGGCGAGGTCTACTCCTCGGAAGCACCAACGCTCTGGGATGTGGACTTAGATCGGAAGAGCGTCGTGTAGGGA
>CALAYR010000084.1 GCA_937894805.1 uncultured Acidimicrobiaceae bacterium
AGTTCAGACGTGTGCTCTTCCGATCTGCCAGCCCGGTAATTGTGATACGTGCCGCGTGGTCATAGCGGGTGTCGGCGCTGAGACTGAATGCAACGTGGGGCTTCACGGCCGCACTGCTAACGGCCTGACCGATGATCATCGTCGCACAGAGGCTCATAACGGCCACCGCGACAATGCCTGTGGATCGGAGTTTCTTAAGGAAGTTGCTGACGAGCATGGGTAACGCCTTTAGTTCAAAGTGTAAGCAAAGTGTAATTCATTTACATCCAGAATGTAGCCTCTTTACAACTAGGGACGAAATGAACGTTCTGGCATAAATTGGCTCACTAGGCAGAGCGAAGGGGGATTGTGGAACGTTCAGCTGAAGCGGATACACCCCTATCGAATGCCCCACTTTCGTCGAGGCAGAAGATTCTCGACCTCGCCGTCGCCGCTCTCGAATTAGGCGGACCGGCCTCACTTCGAGTGAACGAGATCGCCCGTGAAGCGGGGGTCGCGGTCACCTCGCTGTACCACTTTTTCGGGAATCGTGAGGGCCTCCTATCCGCCGCTCAGATTGCCTCGTACCGGCGCGCCACGACTCAGGAGTTCGCTGCGGCCGAGGCGGCACTTGCGCGCTGCACCAGCCGATCGGAATTTCGCGCCCTCCTCGAGGCCTCGATTCTTCATTTCCTCCGCTCACCTGAAAACATCGCCAACCGCCGTGTCCGCTTGCAGACCTACGCCGCAGCACTCTCGCGACCCGACATCGCCACACTCCTCGCCGAGGATCAAGAACTTCAAGGCGAGCGGATGTTTGCCTTCCTGGAGCCGCTCAAAGCAAAGGGGTGGGTCAAACCCGACGTGGACACCCGGACGTTCGGCTCGTTCTACCTGGGTGTCATGTTGGGACACACCCAGTACGAGGTAGGTCGCCCCCACCTGGATATTGAGGCATGGAATCAATTCACCCTCAACGCACTGTTGCAATTTATTCCGGAGGGCGACTAGTCGTTAGTTAAGTACTTCACCAAAACCAGGGCGTCTTCACCGGTCTTTTGGTAGTACTGCTTGCGAATACCTAACGGCGCAAATCCGTAGTGCGTGTAAAAGGCCCGAGCCGCATCGTTCCCGACGGCCACCTCGAGTGTCATGCGCGTTGATCCACGTTCAATGGCAGCGGCCAGTCCGTCGTCCAGCAGCGTGCGACCAATCCCCCGTCGCTCCATATCCGGAGCGGTAGCGATGGTATTGATGTGGGCGTCATCGTCTAGAAACATCAGACCGAGGACACCAACGACCCGACCACCGTCTTCGACCACCGTGTAGCGGCGCGTGGCACCATTCTCAATCTCTTCTCGGAGCATCCGGCGGGACCACGGTTCGGGAAACTGTGCTTCTTCGATCAACAGGAGATCACCGATGTCGCGAACGTCGGCCCTGCGCACTTGCCACATCGTTGTTAGGCCTTACGGGTTGTGAAGTTGGCCACCGCGTCGGCCTCACGCAGATAGAGAGGTTGGACGTCGCTCGCTTCAGTGATGTTGCCGAGAGTCACGCCGGCCCGAAGCCACGAGTCGGTCGTGGGAGCAATAGTGATCCACGACATCAGTGTGAAGAGGTCGCGATAGCGCTCGGCCCCGTCACCCACAAATGTTGTCGGCGCGCCGCTCGTGCCGTACTCCACGACGACGTCTTGGGGTGTGCGCACCGACGCCTCCGTCCGGGCCGTCACTGTTTCACTCAGTAGAAAGGACTGCGAGAAGACCTCACCACGACGACCATCAATCAAACACTCCACGGCCCCGCGATGACCCTCCAGCCAAAGCCCGTGAGCCAAAAGTTCGAGCGAGGTAACGCCAACCAGAGTGGCTCCAACGGCATCGGCCAGTGCAATGGCGGTAGCGACTCCCACCCGTAGACCCGTAAAGAGTCCCGGGCCCCGGTCCACCACGATCCGGTCGAGCTGGGCCACGGTTAGTCCCTGTTCGCGCAGTAGTGCTTCGATGCCGGGCGTTAGCGCCTCCACGTGACGGCGGTCTTGGTCGAGTTCGCGAACCTCAATCACATCATCACGCCCGAGGGCAATCGCACACAGCGGTGTCGCCGTTTCAATAAAGAGGGTGTTCACTGGGCGGCCCATTCCGTAAGTTCCTTCAGGCGCTCCCCCACGCTGGTCTCGTCAACGACGATGGTTCGGTGGTCGTCATCAACGACGTCGATAGTTATGCGCCACGCTGTTCGCCCCAACAGGGCTTCGGCCATCTCACCCCACTCGATAACGGCGACGCCTCCGACTTCGACGAGTTCTTCGAGAGCCAGGTCCTCAATCTCATCGAGCGAGTTAGTCCGATAGACGTCGGCGTGGTGCAGTATCGAGATGCCTTGACTATTGACGCACCGGTGCTGACGCACGAGCGTGAAGGTGGGACTCGTCACCCGGTCACTGACCCCCAGGCCAACGGCCAAGCCTTGGGTGAAGGCCGTCTTGCCGGCACCGAGTGGCCCCGTTAACAAAATGATGTCACCCGCCCTCAGCAGCGAGGCAAGTTCACGGCCCGCCCGCTTGGTCTCCTCCACACTGGAGGTGGCGCGAGTCAGCGTCATGAGAGCAGTCCCCGGAGTACGGCGAGATCGTCAC
>CALAYR010000085.1 GCA_937894805.1 uncultured Acidimicrobiaceae bacterium
TGGTTCACCGAGTCGTAGTAGCCGTAGTAGATGTGCGGCTTGAGTGGTGAGCCGTAGGGAGCAACGGTCGTCGTTGGCGAGTTGATCGACGTGCCGATGGCGTTGGTCGCCTTTACCGTCGCGTAGTACGAACGGAAGTCCACCAGACCCGAGTTGAAGGTGCAGGTGTACGTCGAGGCGTTCACGTCACACGACTGAGTGTTGTTGTAGATGTCCGAGATCTTGGCGGTGTAGCCAGTAATTGCCGAACCACCGGTGCTCGAAGGCGCGCTCCAGCGAATGGTCACCGAGTGGAGACCACCGGTGCCCTTTACGTAGCGTGGTACTGAAGGTACTGACACGGCCGCGCTGGCTGGCAGCACGGTAGCCAAGGTGGCCACCACAACTGCAGGAACGGTAAGTATCTTCGCAAACTTATTCATTGGTACTCCAAACGGATAAACAACTCTTGAAAAAGTATAACTAACCCCACCCAGCTCGTGGTAGGGCACAACTGCCCTAATGGGTCCTACTTTCCGAGAGCCCACCTGTAAAAATCAGCGACGTCTCTGGCTACTCCGTCAATGGAAAAGTGGTCCTCAGCCCGCTGGCGGAGCCCTGAAGTCCACTCGGCGGGGAAAGATTTCGAAGAGAATTCAAGGAGTATTCGAGCTAAGTCTGCCGAGTCGTCCCGCCGGAAGTACCAGGCCCGCTGGTCGCTCACTTCCCTAAAAATCGCTAGATCCGTCAAAATCATTGGAATTTCAAGAGCCATTGCTTCTACCGCCGACCCGCCGAGCCCCTCAAACCGGGAAGGCATCACGAACGCATCGGCGGCACAGAGGAGGTCACCGACGTCACCCCGCTCCCCCAGGATGCGAATGGAGTCTGGACGTCCAGCACGTTCCAGGGCCTTTTCAATCATGTCCGTGTTCCCACCCGGGCGGCCCGCGAGTAACAACACCGGACGAGGTGACATCGACGGCAGTTGGGTAAAGGCTTCAATGGCCACTTCGTGGGCCTTTTGGTAGTCCTGTCGACCCACGCACAAGAAGACGGTCTCGTCCGTCAGACCCAGTTCGACTCGAACTCGCTGGCGCCTTTCTTCGGTGCGACGCCCCAGATGCTCCAGGTCTCGGCCGCGATAAATCACTCGCACTCGAGATGATCGAAGCATCAGTCGTCGCGACATAATCAAAGCACTGCGCTGAGAAATGGCGTGGAAGTGGGAGGCAAACCTCGAACTGATGAAGTCAGCCAGCTGAGCGGCGAGAACGCCGGGTGCGCCATATTTGGAGTTCGCCCGATGTTCGGCTCCGTAATACTCGTTGGTCAGCGATGTA
>CALAYR010000086.1 GCA_937894805.1 uncultured Acidimicrobiaceae bacterium
CACCACAACGGTTTTCGAGACCGTCCTATTCGGCCGCTCTAGCACCTGTCCGTTGGTCAGTCTAGTTGAGCCATTCCGACCGGACTTTTGGCGAGCGAACTACCGTCGAGCGGCGAAGAAGGACCGCAAGAGCTCGGCTGACTCAGCGCGGCGAACGTCGCGAACGACGTTGACTTCGTGGAGTAACCGGGGATCTTGCAAGAGGTTGTAGCGAGAGCCAACGGCGCCGGCCTTGTCGTCATCGGCTCCGTAGATGACGGTCTTGACCCGGGCCGACAACAGCGCGCCGGCACACATCACACAAGGTTCCAACGTCACGTACACGGTTGCTCCGTCGAGGCGCCACCGACCCGTGGCCTCGGCGGCGGCCCGAAGGGCCACGACTTCGGCGTGGGCGGTGGGGTCCTGGTCGAGTTCGCGGCGATTCTCGCCGGCCCCGATGAGCTGGCTGTCCATAACAATGATGCAGCCGACGGGAACGTCGTCGTGGGACTCGGCACGGCGGGCCCAGTCGAGGGCCTGGTCCATCCAGACTTCGTCTTGAGTTCCGTCCATGCGGTCCGCCCTCTACCTTGCTGGCGGAAGTGGTGGGATTTGAACCCACGGACCCGTGAAGGTCACACGATTTCCAATCGTGCCGATTCGGCCGCTCTCGCACACTTCCATGGTGTCCACAAGGAACACCGGTCAATCAGGCTAGTTGAGCGCGGCTGGTGGGGTTTTCGCCTGAGGAGTATTCTCTGTACTCCGGCGTCGAAAGCGATGGTCGGGTCCTGCGCAGCGGACGTTCGTGAATCGAGTCAGGGGCGGAAGCCAGCAGCTCTCAGCGGATTGCTCCGGGTGCCGCAGATCGCCTGGCCATCGCTTTGGACTCCGGAATCTGACCCAACTCACCGGTAGGCTCGCGTCGTGACTGACGTTGTGCAACCCCCCATGGTTCCCGAAGGCGTTAACTCGCTCTACCGCCGTTTCCGTCCGGGACGCTTCAGCGAAATCCGTGGACAAGAGCACGTCATCCGCGCACTCCAGGGCGCCGTGGCTCACGACCGCGTCGTGCACGCCTACCTCTTCTCCGGTCCTCGTGGTACGGGTAAGACCTCCACGGCGCGCATTCTCGCCAAGGCGTTGAACTGTCCGAACGTCATTGACGGCGACCCGTGCAATGCCTGCGCCAGCTGTGTGGCCATCACGCAGGGTGCTTCGTTGGATGTCGTCGAATTGGACGCCGCGTCGAACAACGGGGTGGAGTACGTGCGCGAACTGGCCGCTTCGGCCTGGATCGGCACGGCCGGCCGGCACAAGGTCTACATCATCGACGAAGTCCACATGTTGACCAAGGCCTCCTCGAACGCTTTGCTGAAGACGCTCGAAGAACCACCCCACGGCGTCGTCTTCGTCTTGGCCACCACCGATCCCCACAAGGTGCTCGACACCATTAAGTCCCGCACACAACACCTTGAATTTCGACTCATCGCCCCCAATGTTCTGGGCGAACTTCTTAATGACGTCGTGGCGCGAGCCGCCCTCACTGTGGATGGCAACTCCGTGGACATCGCGGTGCAGCGGGCCAAGGGTTCGGCCCGAGACGCCCTCAGTGCGCTTGATCAAATCGTGGCCTCGGGATTGAGCACCGACGTGCGACCCGACTTCGAAGCACTCTTCGCCGCCTTCGCCGAAAGTGACGCGGTCGAGGCGTTGACCCAGCTGGCTCGCCTGGCTCGTGATGGATGGGACCCCGAACAGCTCGCCGAGAATTTGATTGCCGAACTACGCCAGGCCTTCTTGCTCTTGGTGGCGCCCGAGGTATCCGACCTCTACGCCGGTGACCGCGAACGGCTCGCCGCGTGGGGTCAGCAGTTTGGGTTGCCCAAAACTGTTCGGATTATTGAGGCTCTCGGCAAGACAGTGCGCGAGATGCACAGCGCCCCGGACCCGACCGTTGTTTTAGAAGTGACCGTGGCCCGCCTAACTCATCCCGAACTCGACAACGATGTCTCCGCTCTCCTCGAGCGAGTAGCCAAGTTGGAAAAGCAGGTGGCCCAAGGTATCTCGGCCGTTCCAGCGGCCCCGGCGCCGAGAACACCGACCCCGTCGCGACCCATTGCCGGTCTCCAACGGACGGGTGCGGCCGCACCCCAGCCGGCCCCGGCGACGTCAGCCCCGATTGAGCCCGTAGTTCCCATTGCCCCCGAAGAGTCAGTCGTGGCGACACCGCCCGCCGCTCCAGTCGCGGTGTCGAGTGACTTGTCCGCGTTGACGCTGAACGATGTAGTGGCGCGCATTGAGGGCACCGTC
>CALAYR010000087.1 GCA_937894805.1 uncultured Acidimicrobiaceae bacterium
AGCGGTCCGCTCCCTACGTAATGCCGAAGGAAGGCCCCGAGACGACCTCGGGCCAACGACGCCGGCAGCAGTACTTCCCGTGGACGACTCTTCTGAGTCGTCTTCGCTCCTACGTCTTTGGTGAACTCTTCGGCGCGGGACTCGTGGGCAAGAAGGAGATTCGTGCGAAAGCGCGGGGACAATGGGAGACCTACGTCAATGCTGTGGTTCGCGATAGTGAACTCCGCACCAAGATTGAGCCCGACTACGAAATTGGTTGCAAGCGCGTTCTCCTGGCGTCTGACTGGTACTCCACGTTGCAGCGTAAAAACGTCGACCTCATCACTTCTGCCATTAAGTCGATCACGCCTCGTGGCGTCAAGACCGCCGATGGCGTTGAACACGAATTTGATGTGCTCGTGTACGCCACGGGATTCTCGACCACCGACTTCTTGGCTCCCATGCAGATCACCGGGCGTGAGGGAGTGACGCTGCGCGACGCTTGGGCTACTCGCCCGCTGGCGCACCGCGGTGTAACGGTCCCGGAGTTTCCGAACTTCTTCGTTCTCTACGGTCCCAACACCAACCTGGGTAGTAACTCCATTCTCTTCATGTTGGAGTCACAGATTCAGTACGTGGCCCACCTAATGCGTGCCGCGAATGATCGAGACTGGCGCGGCATTGAAGTCAAGCCGGCCGCTTTGGAAGAGTGGCGGTCAATGATCGATGACGAGTCCGGTGAAACGGCGTGGCTGCAGGGATGCCAGTCCTGGTACACGGTCAATGGGGTTAACACCAACAATTGGCCCAAGAGCTCGTGGCAGTACCACCAACTCTTGCGCTCCGTTGATCTAACGAACTACGCCAACGCGTCGTGAGCCGGCATCTGCCGGTAGCGCCGCAGCGCCTGGCGATGGCGGGGCTAAAGCGACTTGTCTTCAACCCGAACGTGCCGTTCGACAAGCAACGTGCTCGGCTGCGGATAGCGACTCAAGCCGGCGGGGGAGTCAAATCGTTCCAGGCCCTCGAGATTGCGGGTGTCCGCTGCGAGGAGTATGTCCCCACCGCGGTCACTACCGACACAGCAATCGTGTACGTGCATGGAGGCGGCTACTGCGTGGGCTCCCCAGCCTTAGGCGCTCCGTTTATCACCGCCTTGTCTGATGCGCTGGGTGCTCGGGCCGTGCTCGTTGACTACCGTCTGGCCCCGGAGGCGCCGGCACCGGCTGCTGTCGATGACGTATCGAATGTGCTGCAGAGCGTGGGCGAAAACGTTGTCGCGGTGGGTGACTCGGCCGGAGCGGGTGCCCTGGTGGCCGCACTGCAAAGCAACCCTGCGCTCGCCGCAGTGTTGCTGTCACCGTGGCTCGATCTTTCCGATGACCGGTTGAGCCGCGGTGACCTCATCGAGCGAGACCCCGTACTAAGTCCCGCCTGGCTCGAGATGTGCGCATCGGCCTACGCCGGGGGCGACCGCCGCAACCCGCTCGTCTCACCACTGTTGGGTGACTTGGCCATGCCGGCGACGTTGGTGGTTGGTGGGACAGATGACGTATTGGCGCCTGACGCCACTCGCTTAGTTGAAGTCCTCTCGCGTCAAGGTACCCACGTTAATGAATGCATTGTTCACGACATGTGGCACGACTTTGCTTTGTCCGTTGGTCGCCTTGAAGCAGCCGATTTTGCGCTCGAGGTCGTCGTGAATTTTCTTAAACCGTTGCTACTTCGGTAAGTTCCAACCTCTGTTATTGTCGCAGACAGATGATTCCGGGGGGACGTCGGCGCTTGAGCGCCGGTTGCTTCTCCCGACACTAGGGGGGAACAATGTCACACACCAAACCACTCGTTGAAGACTTTGCTACAGATTTTGATCACGCCGATCCCCAGTGGGTGAATAACCCGTATCCCATCTGGGAAGACCTTCGCACCCGGTGCCCCGTGGCCCACACTGACCGCTACGGCGGTGCTTGGTTCCCCGCGACCCACGAGCTCGTGAGCCGCGTGGCCAAGGACACGGAGAACTTCACGAGTCGCTCAGTTGTTATGTCGAACCTTCGGCCGACTGATGAGGACCTGCCAGCACCGATTGGTATTGCCCCTCCGATTACTTCAGACCCACCGTTTCACGCCATTGCCCGCCGCTTGGTGCTTCCCGCCTTTTCTCCCGGTGTGGTGAACGCTCTCGAGCCGCAGATTCGCGCGCTCTGCAACAGCCTGCTCGACGACATGGGTGACGCGGCCGTCGTAAACGGTGGAACGCAGTTCGCGCAGTACATCCCCGTTGGCGTTATCCAGCAGATGCTGGGATTCCCTCTCGAAGACATCGAGATGTTCCTGCAGATTGTGATCGACGTACTGGACTCCATTGACTCCACGGCCGAAGATCGTCAAGCGACGGGTGACAAGAATCGTGCCTACTTCGAGAAGCAGATTCAAGATCACATCGACAATCCCCGCGACGACTTCACGACCTACTTGCTGAACGCCGAAATCGCCGGAACCAAGCTCGAACTTGATCACGTCATCGGCACGATTCTCTTGACGCTGGTTGCCGGTATCGACACGACGTGGTCAGCAATCTCGTCCTCGCTGTGGCACTTGGCTCAGAACCCAGATGATCTTGCTCGTCTCGTCAATGAGCCCGAGCTCATTGACGTGGCCGTTGAAGAGTTTCTCCGCTTCTACGCACCCGTCACGATGGCCCGTCTCGTTGCGAAGGATCACGACTTCAACGGTTGTCCGATGAAGAAGGACGACTGGGTCCTGCTGGGCTTCCCGGCCGCCAACCGCGACCCCGAAGTGTTCGAGGATGCCGACAAGTTCATCATTGATCGTCGAGAGAACCGTCACGTGGCCTTTGGTCTGGGTATTCACCGCTGCGCCGGTTCGAACCTCGCCCGTCTAGAACTCAAGGTGGCCATCCAGGAGTTCATCAAGCGCTACCCGACATTTACGCTGGAAAATCCCAGCGAAGTCACCTTCTCACCAGGGCAGGTCCGGGGCGCTAGAAACCTACCAATCCGTGTGAAATAGGGCATCCCAGCAATTTCCCCGCTGTAGTTGAGGTGAGACAAAACAGGTGTTATTGTCTCACTAACGCCACAAAGGAGGGGTTGTGAAGGTAGTTATCAACGCAGATGCCTGTACCGGTCAAGGTCGGTGCTTCGGTATTGCACCCGAACTGTTCGATTTCGATGATTTGGGTAATGGAGTAGTGAAGGGTGACGGAACTGTCACGCCCGAGCTCGTAGAAAAGGCCCGCTTGGCTGAAGCCAACTGCCCCGAGCACGCAATCTCAATCGAGGAATAATCATGTCTATTAAGCCACCTGTAGAAGACTTCGCAACTGACTGGGACCACACGGACCCAGCGTGGGTTGCCAACCCTTACCCGATCTGGGATGAACTTCGTGAGAAGTGCCCCGTCGCTCACACGAACCGTTACGGCGGTGGTTGGTTCCCTTCGACCTACGAGCTTGTTTCAGCCGTAGCGAACGACACCGACAACTTCACCAGCCGTACCGTGGTTATCGGTAATGGCCGTCCCGGCGAAGATGCGCCGCCAGCACCGATTGGTGTGGCCCCGCCAATTTCCTCGGACCCACCCTTCCACCACATTGCTCGTCGTTTGATTCTCCCTGCCTTCTCGCCGGGCGTTGTGAACACGATCGAGACCTTCGTGCGCGAGTACTGCGGCAAGTTGCTCGACAACGTCTCCGCTCAGGAGATTGTCAATGGTGGTTCGGACTACGCCCAGTACATCCCCGTCGCCGTTATTCGCCAGATGCTCGGCTTCCCGGAGAAGGATGACGACTTGTTCCGTCACTTCGTGCACATCGTGCTCGAAGGTATTGACGAGCCCGACCTCGAGAAGCGCATTGCGGACTTTGAGCCCATTCGTATCTACATCGAGGACCAGGTTCAGGACCACATCGACAACCCTCGTGACGACCTCACGTCGTACCTGTTGAACGCTGAAATTGCGGGAAGCAAGCTGCTCCCCGAGCACATCTTCGGCACCATGATTCTGGTTCTCGTGGCTGGCATTGACACCACCTGGTCGGGCATCGCTTCATCGCTCTACCACTTGGCCACGAACCCCAAGGACCTCGAGCGTCTCGTCAACGAGCCCGAGCTGATGCCATTGGCAGTTGAAGAGTTCTTGCGCTTCTACTCCCCAGTGACGATGGCTCGCTTGGTCAAGGAAGACTTTGACTTCAACGGCTGCCCGATGAAGAAGGACGACTGGTTGCTGCTGGGCTTCCCGGCCGCTAACCGCGACCCGAAGGCCTTTGAGGACGCCGACAAGTTCATCATTGACCGCAAGATCAACCGCCACGTCGCCTTCGGCCTCGGTATCCACCGTTGCGCCGGATCGAACTTGGCTCGCATGGAGATGCGTGTGGCCATTGAAGAGTTCATCAAGCGCTACCCGAAGTTCACGTTGGCTGCCGGTGACGCCGACTCGGTGACCTGGTCTCAGGGCCAGGTTCGCGGTGCTCGCAACCTGCCGTTGACGATTACGAAGTAGTACTACTTCTCTTCAGCGACGCCCGGGTCGCTGGCCGATACGGCCAGTGGCTCGGGCGTTTCGCTTGCCTGGGTGCTGGGTGGGGTCGGCAGTTCGCTGTGCACCACCGTGGGTGTCCTGGCGGCACTCCAACGCTCGTACCCAATCCATGCCACCACCACGACGGTGCCGGTGAGTAGCGCGTACAGGCCGGCCTGCAAGAGTGCGGAGCCGATGCGATCGGCGAGTTTGGTGAGCACGACGTGCAAGTTGGCGTCGTCCATTTTGATGGCCTCAACGGCGCTGCCGAGTCGGGCCCCGAAGGCGATGAGGATAAAGCTCGGAATACCGAGTGTGAGGGCCAGGGCGAGTTTGCGACGGAAGGCGTTGCGAATGGCGAATCGGGCAATAACGAGGGCCAGCCCGAGACCTATTAGCAAGTTGAACCACATCGATGAGCCGAGTGAGTCAATGGTTGTGATGGCTTGATTGTCGGGATTCACCGTGATGGTGGTGCTGGAGAGATCTGTGGGCTGTGCGGGAAGTAGTGGGTCGATGCGGTGCATCGCCTCGGTGAAACGAAACAACAAGGGGCGGAGGTCAATGACCTTGGCCGTGCCGGACTTTTGGGCGTCGAAGTACGTCAAGGCAATTTGGCGAGCGAGCGCCTGGGTGACGGGGTTACGAATCTCGGTCGCAACCGCGTCGATGAGTTCAGTCTTGTGCGAC
>CALAYR010000088.1 GCA_937894805.1 uncultured Acidimicrobiaceae bacterium
GATACTTCACTGTCTTGCTGATATCGGCGTGCAGGGAGCGGTAACCACTGTCCTGATTCGCCTCTTTCATCCACTTGACCGTCAGCGCCTTGGTCGTCGTCGTGCCGCAACCCGCCAGTGCTACTCCGCAGATGACAATGAGTGCAATGGTGCGCTTCACGCGAGGACGACGAGGTGGGTCTGGCGCCGACCACGTCGGAGCACCACGTATCGGTTGTGGAGCACATCGGAAAGACCAACGGTCTCTCCTTCGGCCTTGAGGTTGTTGAGATACACCCCGCCCTGATCGATGAAGCGACGAGATTCTCCTCGAGACGTCGCTAGGCCGCATTCCACCAACAGATCGAGGAGGGGCTTCCCGTCAATGATGGCCTGGCGACTCACCGTCGACGATGGTGCGTCGGCCATGACTTGCATCAACGTTGCTTCATCAAGGTCACGAATCGTCTCGGAAAAAAGCGCCCGACCGGCCTGCTCGGCGGCCTGTGCTAATTCGCGACTATGTACGTACGCCACAACCTCATTAGCGAGGGTGCGCTGTGCCAGCCGTTCGTGCGCCCGTTCCTTGGTCGCCACTTCGAGTTCGTTGATTTCATCATGCGAAAGAAAGGTGAAGGACTTCAAGAGATGAATAACCAGACTGTCTTCAGTGTTTAAGAAGAACTGATGCATTGCGAAGGGTGAGGTCATTTCGGGATCGAGGTACATTGCGCCCGATTCAGACTTGCCAAACTTGGTGCCGTCAGACTTCACCAAGAGCGGCGAGGTCACGCCGTAGGCCGAGCCACCGGCCACCTTTCGAACGAGTTCAGCCCCCATGGTGATATTGCCCCACTGGTCGGAACCGCCGAGCTGCATGGTGCAACCGTGTTCTTGGTGGAGGTGAAGGAAGTCGTAGGCCTGAAGCAGCATGTAGGAAAACTCAGTAAAGGAGATGCCTACATCGGGCCGATCGAGTCGGCTCTTCACGGAGTCCTTCGCAATCATTTGGTTGACCGTGAAGTGCTTACCGGTATCGCGCAGGAAATCCGTCAGCGAAATTTTGGTCAACCAGTCAGCGTTGTTGAGGAGGAGCGCCTGACTTGGACCAGAGGTCGCCGAGAAATCCAGGAACTTCTCTAGCTGTCGCCGGATACCGGCCACGTTCTCTTGCAACTCATCCATTGAGAGCAGTTGACGCTCTGTCGCCTTATGGCTGGGGTCGCCAATGAGCCCCGTTCCCCCGCCGGCTAAGGCGATAGGACGATTACCCGCGAGCTGGAGACGACGCATGCTCGTCAATTGGAGCAAGTTGCCGAGATGGAGAGACTTAGCAGTGGGATCGAACCCGGCGTAGAGCGTGACTGAACCAGTGTCCAACTGACCAAAAATAGATTCGTCCGTGAACTGATGAAGAATGTTTCGAAATTCCCAATCTTCTCGAATGCCCATAGTGAAAGTGTAGAAGAGAGCTCCGGCGATTTAGAGCGGAGGCGTGGTGGTGGGCAAGAGATCTTGAACCCAGTGAATGATCGTGGGCCACCAGCCGGCGATTTCACTGACCCCGAGGGCGATGAGAAACACGCCGCCAATCATTCCGATGAGTCGCCCCTTGCGACGTAGCGCACCAAAGACCCCCGTGGCCCATTCGCTGGCCATGGCGGCCACCACGAAAGGCGTGCCCAGTCCTAGGCAGTAGATGAAGGCCAAACCAGTACCTCGCCACGCAGTAGAGGTGCTGGAAGTTGCCGCCAGGCCCATAATCGCCCCCAGCGTCGGGCCGATACAGGGAGTCCAACCGAGAGCGAAGAGCAGCCCTAGGACAAAGGCGCCAACCAGCGTGGCTCTTGGCAGAAAGTGGCTCCGGCGCTCTCTCTGCAGAAATCCGAGCGGTAGCCACCCGGCAAAAAAGAGTCCGAGCAAGACGGTGATGGCCCCGAAGATGATCTCCAATCCGCGATGGTGCGATCGCAGGAGCTGACCGAGGCCACCGAAGAGATAGCCAAAGGTGAGAAAGACCACCGTGAACCCCAGAACAAAACTGAGCGAGCCGAGCACCGCACGGCCACGTGACGCCTTGACGGTACCTTGGCCCATCACTCCCCCGAGGAAACCGAGATAACCGGGGAGTAGCGGTAGCACGCACGGTGAAAGAAAGGAGACCAGTCCGGCCGCAAAAGCCACGGGGGCCGCCGCAAAGAAGCTGCCGGCCAGGGCGATCATGCGGGCTCTACAAATTCGTTTGCCACTCGAGCCAGTGAGCGCTCCAGCCACGCGTGAAACTCAACATTAGAAACAGGCGCACTCGGCACGGCCTCGATCACCGTGACACCGCGGTGGCTACGAGCTTCGGCCATTGCCTCGCGCAACGCCTCAACCGTCTCGACGACAACAGCCTTAAGGCCGAAGCCTTCGGCCACTCTTGAGGGCCGTGGCGTGCGAGGCGTAGTGAAGAGCCGTTCAAACTCCTCGGCACCCAAAATGCTCTTCTGGGGCAGGAAGTCAAAGATGTGGCCGCCATTGTTAGCGACAACAACCAGAGCAATCGACGCGTCCGGTGGGTCGACCAGCGCTGAAGCATCATGGAGAAAAGTGAGGTCACCGATTAATCCGATGGCGCCACTGGATGCGCCGATACCAAAGAGCGTCGACGTAACGCCGTCGATTCCATTGACGCCACGGTTCGAAAAGACTCGCGCGGTCCGCGCTGGCGCAAACCATTCCACTTCACGAACAGGCATGGAGGAGCCGAGCAGTAACGGCGTGTCCGTCTCGTTGCTTTCGCGAACAACCTCTCTCGCGATAAGCGCTTCAGTGAGCCTGCTCGCTCCAAGGTTCAAACCGGCAAAATTTTCGTTGGCGCGGGTCTCAAGCTTGCTCCAGAGTTCGCAGTAGGCCGCATCGGCAACGCCCGCGGGAGAAACGCCTAGGCCGCTTCCAACCAGGACCTGAGAGACCACCCGATCGGGATCCGACACGGGCCGACCGGTGTCGAGACCAATCACCGGAACGCCCCACGACTTAATGGTGGCGTTGATCACCTTGGAGGCCACGAGCCCGCCAAGTCGAACAACAACATCGGGCTTGGCGAGCTGGGCAAAGCGTTCATTCCGCAGCAACCCATCGACGTACGCAGTTGCGTGCACCGTGGTGACGTCACCCACGACGACCCAGTTCATGTGCTGTGCCGCCTCGACATCACTGGGGGTCACCCCGCTGCCAAAGACGGCCAAGACGCGTTGACCCGCCACAGCGGGCGTCACTGCTGCGAGCGACGCTGCTTGAGGTGGTCGTGGCATTTGAGTCGAGATCGTTGGAAGTGGTTGCGCCTCGCCGACCAGCGGCTCGACGA
Source organism: uncultured Acidimicrobiaceae bacterium (assembly GCA_937894805.1). GTDB lineage: Bacteria > Actinomycetota > Acidimicrobiia > Acidimicrobiales > RAAP-2 > RAAP-2. Next base: position 3,332 of record CALAYR010000088.1, read on the forward strand.
AAGCGGCATTGAGATGAACGGGTCCACGGGGGCCATCGGCGCCTTGTGCGGCATTCCAAAGTTCGGTCGCCAGGTCGCGCCAACGGTCACTCTTTGAGGATTCGGCCACTCCGGGATCGAGGGCTAGTCGCACCATGGGTCCGAAGAGATCGTGTTGGGGAATCGTCTGCGGGGCGCCGACCCCGTGCAGTTCGGGTGGGCGGTCGGCCGTTACAACGATGAGGGGAACGTAGGCCTGATCTGCTTCGGCCACGGCGGCGTGCAGTTCGGCGGCGGCCGTTCCGCTCGTCACCACAATGACTACGGGCAGCTGACTCTCGAGGGCACGACCAATGGCGTAGAAACCAGCGCCGCGCTCGTCAAGTCGAATTGAAACCTGCAGTTCACGACGTCGAGCCAGAGCGAGCGTCATGGGCGTGGAACGCGAGCCGGGACAAATAACCACATCGAGCAATCCACAGGCGATCCACTGATCCACCAGCGTGGCGACGTAAGTCGCCTGAGTATCGCTGGGGCTCACTACGCTCATGGACAATGCCTTCCTTACCAGTCGAGTCTCAAGGCTCCGGAGAAACCTTTCTCTGGCTGCACGGCTTCACGCAGACCAGACGTTCCGCCCGAAACTTCCTCTCCATTGTTGCAGGAAGCCACACAGTTGTGACCCCCGACCTGCCGGGGCACGGCGAGGCCAGTGGGATTTCCGGTGACCTCGACGCCACGGCACGGATGGTTCGAGCACTCTGCCCGCCAGAACCTCTGATTCTCGGGGGCTACTCAATGGGCGGCAGGGTTGCCCTCCACGTCGCGCTTCAAAATCCCGAGGCCATTGGAGCCCTGATCTTGCTCAGTGCCACGCGCGGCATTCCGACACCAAATGATCGAAGAAATCGCGTTGCGGACGATGAGCAGCGTGCGCAACGAATTGAGGCGATTGGCGTAGAGGCCTTCCTCGATGAATGGTTGGCCGGACCGCTGTTTGCCTCGCTCCCCCACGACCTCGAGGAACGACAGTCACGCAGTACCGATGGCGCCGGCTTGGCAGCATCGTTGCGGGACTGCGGAACGGGAACGCAACGTTTTCTCGGTGACGAACTCGCCAAGCTCACCATGCCTGTCCTCTTGATTGCGGGGGCCAACGACGAAAAATTTGCCGGCGAAGCACTCGAAATGGCCTTACATTTTCCCAATGCTCATGTGGCTCTAATTCCCGATGCCGGACACGCCGCCCACCTCGAAAAGCCCGAAGCGGTTTCTCGTCTTGTTCTGGAATTCCTCGCTGACTACTGAGCGAGAAGCACTACCGCAATTCCGGCGCCAATCGTGAGTTGGATGTGGGATGTGATCTGTAGCAACGGAAGTAACGCGCGACCTTGAAAGTTAGTAAAAACCAGTCGATGCAGCGGTACGAGGTACAGCAGTCCGAAGAGAAAACCAAACTTCAACGCGCCACCAGCACCAATGGCGACGCCGAGTACGCAGGCCACGTACAGCCAGGAAGCGCGTCGCCGACCTAAGCGCGCAGCCAAGGTCTTCTTTCCCGCTTCGATATCACCAGCCACGTCGCGGAGATTGTTTGATTCCAACATCGCGCAGGCCATTGAGCCGCACATGAGCGCCAACCACCACGTGCGCGAAGGAACATGCTGATTTTGGAGATAGGCCGTACCGACGGTGGCCACGAATCCAAAATAGATCATGACGAAGAGCTCAGA
>CALAYR010000089.1 GCA_937894805.1 uncultured Acidimicrobiaceae bacterium
ACTCGTCAACTCATCGTGCATCTGCTCTTTCGTGCAGAGAATATGCGCGTCGTCTTGAGTGAAACCTCGAACGCGCGTCAGGCCGTGCACTACGCCCGACTTTTCGTATCGATAGACCGTGCCAAATTCAAAGAGTCGCAGCGGTAACTCGCGATAACTCCGCTGCCGAGCATTAAAGATCAACAAGTGGAACGGGCAGTTCATTGGCTTGAGGTAGTACTTCTGACCCTCATCCAACTCCATTGGCGGATACATGCCCTCAGCGAACCACTCAAGGTGTCCGGAAGTTTCGAAGAGTTCACCCTTGGTGATGTGTGGCGTATTGACGAACTCGTAGCCGTCTTCAACATGGCGCTGACGTGAGTAGTCCTCAATCAAGCGTCGAATCGTTCCGCCCTTGGGGTGAAAGACCGAGAGGCCAGGACCGAGTTCAGTCGGGAAGCTAAAGAGGTCAAGCTCAACACCGAGGCGACGGTGGTCACGTTTCTCAGCTTCGATCAAGCGAGTGATGTGTTCTTCGAGAGCAGCCTTACTCTCCCAGGCTGTGCCGTAAATCCGCTGCAGCTGGGGACGTTTCTCATCGCCGCGCCAGTAGGCGCCCGCGACGCGCATCAATTTGAAATGCCCCAGGCGTCCGGTGGTGGGAACGTGAGGGCCCCGACAGAGGTCAACGAAGGAGTCCGAATTTCGATAGGCCGAAACAAACGAAGCGCTACCCACCTCAGCGAGGTCCTCGGAGCTACCGCCAGAACTAACTGACTTAATTATCTCAACCTTGTAGGGCTGGTCGGCAAAGAGTGCCAGACCTTCTTCAACCGAGTGCTCAGAGCGAACGAACGGTTGGTTCTCTTGAACAATCTTGCGCATTTCCGCTTCGACGCGTTCCATGTCTGCGTCCGAGAATCGTGCGCCATTGGGCAAATCGAAGTCGTAGTAGAAGCCGTCGTTGATGGCCGGGCCAATCGCAAAATGCGCTCCGGGCCACAGCCGCGTTACGGCCTGCGCCATGACGTGGGCCGTGGAGTGTCGCAACACCTCGCGGCCCTCGGGGGTGCCTTCAGTGACAATCGCAACCGTGGAGCCGTCGGCAAGGGGGGCACCAAGATCGGTCATTTCGCCATCCACGATCGTGGCGAGAGCGGCCTTCGCGAGGCGTGCGCCAATAGCCGTAGCCAGATCGAGGCCGGACGCTCCAGCGTCTAATTCGCGCGAAGAACCGTCCGGGAGGGTGATTTGAATGGTCGACATGACCCCTACAGCGTAATGCCGAGAAGGGCTGCCGCCGAGGTGACGTTGAAGCCTGATTGCGCCGCTTCGTCAATCACGCGTAATGCGCCGGGTGTGTCGAGATCTTCGTCGAGACATGCTCGAACATCGTCAATAACCCCATCGGCGCCGTGGCCGGAGATGGAGGTCCGCCACGTGTTCAATCTCGATACGCCCTTGGTGAGATCGTCGTTACGCCACTCCCAGTCACCGCGATAGTGATGCGAAAGAAGGGCGAGGCGGATTGCCGCTGCCTCGGCCTCTTTGGCCAGTTCGCTGACAAAGACCAGATTGCCGAGGGATTTAGACATCTTGGTTCCGTCGAGCCCAACTAGACCCACGTGCAGCCAATGCTTGACGAAAGGCGCGCCAGTCACCGTTTCGCTCTGAGCCGCCTCGCACTCGTGGTGGGGGAACGCCAAATCGCGACCACCGCCATGAACATCCAGCGTCTCGCCCAGATCGCGAAGTGCGAGCGCCGAGCACTCAATGTGCCACCCGGGTCGACCAGGGCCCCACAGCGAGTCCCAAGCGGGCTCGTCTTCGAGTGACGGTTGCCATAGAACAAAGTCCAATGGGTTGCGCTTGCGAGGATCGTCGGGACGTCCGCCGTGAATCCCAGCCAAGGTGACCATGTCCGCTTCAGTTTCGTGAGAGACCTGACCAAACCGAGGGAACTTGGCCACTTCGAAATACACGTAACCGTCAACCTCGTAGGCCAAACCCTTGTCAAACGTGGATTGGATGACGGAGAGAATTTCCGGAATGGCGCCAGTCGCTCGTGGCTCCGAGTACACGGGCAGGAGATTGATGATGGCCATATCACGGTCAAACTTGGTCATCTCTCGCGCCGCTAGGTCGAGGTAGTGCACGCCCACTTCGCGCGCCTTGCGCAAGATGTCGTCGTCCACGTCGGTGACATTTCGAACACAGCGAGTTTCAAGACCCTGATCGCGCAGGCGACGCTGCAAGACGTCAAACGTTAAGTAGACAAAGGCGTGACCGAGATGCGCCGCGTCGTATGGCGTAATGCCGCACGAGTACATCGTCACGATGGGACCGGGGTCCATGGGGAAGATTCCCCGACGCGCAGTGTCGTACAGCTGCATAGCTAGAGACCTGCCAACTTCACATAGGTATGCGCCTTGTGGCGAATGTTCGTGGTGATACACACGGCGGTAAAGGATTCAACTGCTCCCGCCAGTGATAGGGATCCCACCTCGACGGCCCGCAGACCGTCCATTGCGTCGGTGATTTCAACGGTGAGCGTGCGAGCTTCGACGTCATCGCCAATGACCATGACGTCAGCATCGAGACCACTGTCCAGATTCTCCATATCGGCCGCGGGGAGGTGATGGAAAGCTCCGGTCACCTTCGAGGCGGGCAGGGCGGCCGCTACTTCGGCGGCCATCGAGCCCCTGGCGGGAAACATTGGCACCAGTTCACGCCCCTGCTTCTGCAGGGCGTTCACCATTGAGATAACCACCTTCCCTACGAGCTGCTTTCGCAGAGAAACGACCGTGCTCACTGCCGAATCCCAGGGAGTGGCGAGGATGACGACATCGCTTTCCGCGGCGTCCTCATTCGTCCCACCGGTGACGGTGCCCTGACCTCGCCAGGTGAGCGCACTCGCTACCTGCCCAGCGCGATCAGCGTCGCGCGATCCCAGGACAACGTTGTAGCCCGCGCTCGCCAGGCGAACCGCCAACCCACGACCCGCTGGGCCACTTCCACCGATGATGCCAATTGACTTATTCACGTCACTAGTTAACCGGATTCCTAGCGGTACGCTGACCATCGTGGGAATTCTTGATGGTCACCGTATTCTCGTCACCGGCGTACTCACCGACGACTCTCTCGCGTACGGCATCGCCCAAAGGGCAATCGAGGAAGGTGGCGAAGTGCTGCTTTCCGGTGCGGGGCGAGGCATGTCCCTCACCACTCGCATGGCTAAACGCCTCGGAGTAGCCGCCGACGTGATCGCTCTCGACGTCACCGACGAAGAGCAGGTGACTGAATCAATCGCAACAATTGAAAGAGCATTCGGTCGTCTCGACGGACTGGTCCACGCCATTGGCTTCGCCCCCGAATCGGCCCTGGG
>CALAYR010000090.1 GCA_937894805.1 uncultured Acidimicrobiaceae bacterium
AGCCTTCGTCCAGCCTATTGCCCCGAAGCTGCCCTCAAGGCGCCAATACTTCGAGCGTGGGAAAGTAGGTTTTGAAGCGAGTGGCGTCGCGCCGCAAGAGCCCGGGGAGCGCGTGTTGCAGACGTACTGCCGCAATGCCGATATCGACCTGCTCTTCGTTCGAGCCGACGATGTGCCGGAGTACGTCCAGGACGGCGTAGTGGATTGCGGCATCACGGGTCGCGATCTCGTGGCGGAGGGCAACTACGACGTCGAGGTCCTGCTTAACCTCGGCTTCGGCTACTGCTCGCTCCAAGTGGCCGTGCCCACTGAGAGCACCTTCACCTCGTTGAAGGATCTCAACGGCCTTCGTATTGCGACCTCTCACTCAACCATCGCACAACGTGCATTAGACGCCGCCGGCATCACGGCGGAGTTGATTTCGGTCGGCGGCTCAGTGGAGATTGCCCCTCGGCTCGGTCTGGCCGAAGGCATCATTGACTTGGTCTCAACGGGGAGCACGTTGCGCACGAATGGACTCCGGTCAATCGAGACGATATTTGAATCAGAGGCTGTCGTCATTGGCCGCCGGGGTGCGGTGGCTTCGCAGAACCGCAACACTCTCGTGACGATGCTGCAGTCCGTTTTAGAGGCCCGCAAAAGTCGGTATCTCTTGTTTAACGTTCCCACGAAGCACCTCGCCGAAGTGGTGGCTGAACTGCCTACGGCCGGCTCACCCAGTGTCTTGACGTTGGCCGACCCCGAGGTGGTTTCCGTGCACGCCCTCGTTCCCGCGAGTGACATCTGGGCCCTCATGCCCAAGCTAGAAGCGAAGGGCGCAAGTTCCATCTTGACCCTGCCAATTGAACGGATGGTCCGATGAGCCGCACTACCAAAGTCGATAGAGAGTTCACCATTGAAGACATCGTCAACGATGTCAAGAGTCGTGGCGATGCCGCGGTCGCGGAGTGGTCAGCACTCCTAGACGGTGTTGAAGAACGTGCACCGCAAAAGGCTGTAGCGAGCGGTGATATCCCAGGCGATGCTGTCCTGTTTGCGGCCGACGCCATCCGTCGTTGGCACGCTGCGCAAATGCCGGCCACCGTCACCATGGAGGTCAACCCTGGTGTCACCCTGGAGCGTCGATGGGTCCCGATCCAAACAGTGGGTCTCTACGTCCCGAGCGGCCTGGTTTCCTCACTGCTGATGACCGCGATCCCCGCCCAGGAAGCTGGCGTCGAAAAGATTGTGATCTGCACGCCGCCACGTGGCGCTGAAAATGTCGCTGCCGCAGCCAAACTCATTGGCATCTCGGAAGTGTTTATCGTCGGCGGCGCTCAGGCGATCGCCGCGATGGCGTACGGCACTGCGACCATACCGAAGGTCGACAAGATTTTCGGTCCCGGTGGCGGTGCAGTGAATACCGCCAAGTTGTTGGTAAGCCAAGTAGTCGCCATTGACCTTCCGGCCGGACCAAGTGAAGTGGTCGTTGCGGCCGACCCTGGAATTGAAGAGTCGCTTATCGAGCAAGAACTTGCAGCGCAGCTCGAACACGGACCCGATTCACGAGCGTTCGTGGTTCGCGTAGGTGATGACCTTGACGCCGCCGTAGCGGCAATAGACGGTCACGCCGCCGAACACGTGGCCCTGCTTGGGGCTCGTGCCGAGTCTCTGGCGCCACGAATTCGCAATGCCGGCGCAGTGTTTGTTGGCCGATACGCCCCAGTGCCAGCCGGCGACTACGCCACGGGCGGGAATCACGTTCTCCCCACCGGCGGATGGGCGCGCTCAACGGGAGGACTCGGCATCGAGGCCTACATGAAGACCGTAACCATTCAGCGCATAAGCGAAGAAGGTCTTGCGCTTCTCGCCCCAACCATTGAGGCCCTCGCCGAACTCGAAGGCCTCCCTAATCACAAAGCGACGGCACGCCGATGAACTCAACTCCACCACCACTCGCTGCCTATCAGTGGCCGCCTTCAACTAACGAGCTCGCTGAGCGCGTGGGCCTAGCCCCCGACCAGATGCTTCGCTTTGACGGCAACGTTCCACCTCAAGCCCCGGCAACAGCACGCCCCGCCACCATTGCGAGAGCATTGGCCGATGTCAATGAGTACGACCGTGGCCGTTACGCGCCGCTACGTGAAGACATTGCTAGGTACCACGGCGTCGAGGCCGATCAAATTGTCCTAGGTGCCGGCAGCGACGAACTCATTGTTCTTTGTGCCAGAATTTTTGCCTCCGGCGGCACTATTGCCACGGTGCCGTCCAACAGCTATTCGATGTATCGATTCGCAGCGGGCATGGCGGGAGCAACTGTTATCGACGATCCAGCGAAGGCCGACCTGGTTTTCGTCTGTCGCCCGAACAATCCCACGGGTGAATTGCCCGACATCCCTTCGGTGCCCGGACAACTGGTCATTGATGAGGCTTACGCCGACTACGCGGGCGTGAGCGCCATCGATCAGGTCGATGACGGCGTGATTGTGCTCCGTACCTTTTCTAAGGCGTTTGGCCTGGCGGGTGCCCGAGTCGGTTACTCCATTTCAACACCGCAACTCGCTGATGTGATGGCGGCACGCTTGGCGCCACTGTCAGTTTCCACGTTGTCGGCGGCACTAGCTCGTGCGGCATTAGCATCCCCGCCTGATGTGTCGTCACAAATCGCAGAGCGGGAGCGGTTATCCGCGGCCTTGAGTGAACTGGGCTTGACGCCACTTACGTCGTTCACCAACTTCCTCTACATCCCCATGGAAGACCCTGAAGCGGTTGTGAACGGATTGCTGCCTTATGGCATTGTGGTGCGCGCTTTTGCTGGCGCACTACGCATCAGTGTGCGCGACGAGCTCGATGACAATCGACTGCTCGAAGCACTTGCTGCCTGGCAACAAGGAACTCCACCCGATGCGGTGCCCACAATTTTTCGTCGAGCGACCGCCGAAACTTCCATCGCGATTCGGCTCCGCATTCCTGGCGAGGGACGAGTCTTTGTCGACACCGGTCAGGGCTTCTACGATCACATGCTCCAACAGTTGGCCTTCCACAGCGGTATGGACTTGCGCCTCGAAGGCGTGGGCGACCACGAAACGGGAGATCACCACACCGTTGAGGACATGATGCGGGCATTCGGTGACGCCTTCAGTGCATCGTTAGGTGACCGCAAGGGCATCGCTCGTTACGGCGAGTCTCGAGTCCCAATGGATGAGGCGCTCGCGCACGCGGTGGTTGACCTTTCTGGTCGCCCCACGGCGACCATCTCGATCACGCCCGACCCCGGGATGGCAACACACGCTCTCGAGTCATTTGTCCAGACGGCCAAAATCACGTTGCACGTAACGGCCACCGGCCAAAACGCCCACCACGTCTCCGAAGCCGCCTTCAAGGCCGTTGGTCGTGCATTGGCCGAAGCCCTACGTCGTGATGGCGGACTGATTCGTTCCACCAAGGGATCTCTGTGACCTCAGTTGTCGTGGTCGATTACGGCGCGGGCAACACGCGCTCGGTACGCTCAGCCCTCCGGCGGCTGTCGTACGAGTCGGTCTTGACGAGTGAGCCGACCGCGATTCGGGACGCCGAGATTGTCGTTCTGCCGGGCGTTGGCTCGGCCCGTTCGGCCATGGACCACCTCACCACGACGGGTGCGGTGACGGCGATTCGTGAGCGATTCTCGGCGCAGCGTCCGATTGTCGGGATCTGTCTCGGGATGCAGTTAGCACTCGAGCACTCAGAGGAGGATGGCGGTGTCGCCGGCCTAGGACTCATTCCGGGGGAGGTTCGCCGCCTGTCGGGCGGTCGCGTCCCACGACTGGGCTGGCAGCTCGTCACACCGATCGACGAGGCGTTCTACTTCGCACACAGTTACTTTGCGGAGACTCCTTGTGCAACTGGATTCTCGGACGAAGTCACGGCGATTGTGGAGTCCGGGGCCTTCATCGGTGTGCAGTTCCACCCTGAAAAGAGTGGCGACGCGGGACTTCGACTCTTGGAACAATGTCTTTCCCGCGCTTAATCCCCTGCCTCGACATGGCCCATGGGCGGGTCGTCAAGGGTGTCAGCTTCGTCGGCCTTAGAGACGTCGGCGACCCCGTGGAACTGGCCGCGCACTATTCCGATGGTGGAGCGGACGAGTTGGTTCTGCTCGATATTGCAGCCACGCCCGACGACTCTTCGACAATGTTGGAGGTTGTCGCCATGGTGGCCGACGCAATAACCATTCCCTTCACAGTTGGGGGAGGAGTACGAAGCGTTCGAGATGCCGCCGCCATTATTGAGGCCGGTGCTGACCGAGTGAGTTTGAACTCAGCGGCACTCGCTACACCATCTCTCATCACCGACATCGCCGATCGATTTGGTTCCCAGGCCGTCGTTGTGGCGATTGACGCCGGTGAAGGCGTCGTCCACACCCACGGAGGCCGCCGTCCTACGGACGTGCAAACCATTCCCTGGGCCCGTGAAGCTGGTGAGCGGGGGGCTGGAGAAATCCTGCTGACCTCGATCCGCCAAGACGGACAACGAACCGGCTTTGACCTCGAACTCACCGCCGCAGTGCGCGATGTGTTGACCATTCCCGTCATTGCCTCCGGTGGCGCCGGTAGTGCGCAGCACGTGGCCGAAGCCCTCCGGGTGACCGAGGCCGCATTGATTGCCTCGATTGTTCACGAGAATCCAACCGGTCTGCCGGGGCTTCGACGTGAAATTGAATCATTTGGAATTGCGTTACGACCATGGAAGGAGCGAGCATGAGCGAACAGTTACGTGCCGCCATTATTCAAGACGACATCACCGATCGCATTTTGATGCTGGGTTGGATGGATGATGAGGCGCTCGAACTTACGAAGTCGACTGGTTATGTCCACTTCTTTTCCCGCTCCCGTCAGCAGCTCTGGAAAAAGGGAGAGACGTCCGGCAACACCCTGCGGCTCCGTGAAATTGTGGCCGACTGTGACGACGACGCTCTCCTCGTGAGAGTGGAGGCCGATGGCCCCACGTGCCACGATGGTTCTACGAGCTGTTTCACCCCGTGGTTGTGGCGACGAATCCTGCAGCGCGAAGCAAGTGGTGACGAGAGTTCCTACGTTGTCTCGCTACTCAACAAGGGTATTGGTCCCATCGCTCAAAAAGTGGGTGAAGAGGCGACGGAATCGGTGGTCGCAGCGTTGAGTGAAACGGATGAGCGTCTCGTCAGCGAAGTTGCCGACCTCTGGTTTCACACGCTCGTACTGCTCCGTTCACGCGGTATCGATCCTTCGCAGGTCGAAGATGAACTTCGCCGTCGTGACCGCCAGAAATAACAAGCCCTCAAAATTGCTTTGTTAGATTGCCTCTCATGATCGCGCGACTGCATCGAGTGTGGTGGGGGCTCCGGCAAGAGTCGTCGTGGGGATGGCGCGAACTCGCTAAAGGTCGCCTTCGGTGGCAGATTGATGTCATCGCCTACCGCGCCATGGCGCTCGACCGCGTAGCTCGGTACTACAAAGAGCACGAGACGGAACGATTCCGTGCTCTGCAAACCAAGAGCGGGGTGACCCTCTACTACCGAACCAATCGCGGTGATATTCAGGGAATCCGAGAAATCTTTATTGACGAGATCTATCGATTACCGGAAGGTGTCGAGGTCACCGGACTCGTTGACTTTGGAGCCAACATTGGACTGGCTACGGTCTGGCTAGCGACTACTTATGGCCTCACCGGAGTGATTGCGGTGGAACCCCTGCCGGAAAACGCTCGCCTGCTCCGGACAAATGTTCGTGCGAACAACATTGCGTGTCAGGTGATCGAAGCCGCGGTTGGAACGGAGACCGGCGTTACGTACTTCGCCGAGACATCCGAGTCGAATCTTGGCCACGTGGCCGAGGCGGGCCAGGAAATCCCGCTCGTCGATGTCCGAGAGATTGTCAATGAGTTGAGCTTTTCGCATCCACTTCTCAAAATGGACATCGAGGGTATGGAGGGTGAACTTCTCCAGTCCATAGATCCGGTTTGGACTCGGAAGTTTGCGGCGATGGTGATGGAGATGCACCCGGAGATTGTCAACATCGGAGAGTTGGTCCAGATCATCACCAACCAGGGCTTTGACTATCGCGACTCGTTTGAGGTCACGAACGGTTATCAGCGGCTCAAGCGTGAGCGACTCTTCCTACGACGAGAGATTTAGAACTCTTCGTCAGCAAAGGGATTGTCGTCGTAAGGGTCAGCGGTGACTGAGGGTTCGTCCCAAGACTCGTCATCACGCCCGAGTCCTGAGGCTAAAGCGATGGCATCGCTGACGGCATCGAGTGAGTCAGCCGAACGAACGACAATTTTGGTGCGACCGTGGGCAATCCGATCGATCAAAATCCACGTTTGTCGTCCCTCTAGTTCGTAGACGAACGTTGGCATGTCGGAGTAAGAGTGGTAGCGCACCAAAGTCACCGTGGGATCGGCATTCAAGATAAATAACGCCCGCTCCATATTTTCCAGGTTGTCGGTAGCGCTGAACAGCGTGGGCTTGGTGGCAAAGTCTTCGAGAATCTCTTCGTACAGTGCGGCATTGGGATTGGCCATGGGCTCTCCTTGGTTTGAGAACCTCATAGTGGCGGCGGGCTATGACAAAGAGTCCGTGGGTATTTCGGGGCGCTCTGTGGGTTTCCAGGGAATGAAGGGGAGTGCCACTATCCCCACGGCAAGTAAGACCTGAAGAACGATCACCCACGGTTCGCCCCATATCTTCTGCAGTATGTCTCCCGCGGAATACTCCGCGACAGTGGCCGCTCCGACGTAGAGGGAATAGCTGACGATGCGCCCAAAGAAGTAGGCCGTCGTGACCAGCCAGAGCTGCATGCGTAAGAGGCCCGCCGCAATAAAGAGTTGACCAGAGGGGAGTGGCGAAATGACAAAGACGGCGAGGAGCGCAAAAATGCCTCTGCGGTGACCCTGTAGTAGCGCGTGAGCCGCTTCAAGGTTGTCCTGAGCTCGTTTGGGAACGTACCGCTGAAGCTTGGAGGCTCCCCTCGCAATCGCGTAGCGACCGAACGCGGAGACGGTCGCTCCAATGAGGACCAGTAACACGGGGTTAAGGTCCCATCGAAATTTGGCAAATACCAAGACAGACCACACGGGTGGTCCGAACATTGGGATTAGTGACACCCCAAAGACGATTAACGCCAGCAGGAGATATGTCGTCACTCTCACACATTACGGGGCTAGGTTCTGGCCATGGAGTGGTGGCAGACCGCAGTTTTCTATCAGATCTATCCCCGGTCGTTTCTCGATACTGACGGTGACGGGGTCGGTGACATCAACGGGATCCGAAGCAAGCTTGACTATCTCGTTGAGTTAGGCGTAGATGCGCTCTGGATTTCTCCCATCTTTCCGTCACCGATGCGTGACTTTGGTTACGACGTATCGGACTACTGCGGTATCGACCCAACGTTTGGAACGCTCGATGATCTAGACGCGCTGGTTGTAGAAGTGCACGCCCGTGGCCTGAAAATCATCTTGGATTGGGTGCCTAACCACACGTCCTCGGATCACCCGTGGTTTGCCGAGTCAAGCGCGAGCAGAGAGAATGCGAAACGCGATTGGTACGTCTGGCGGTCGGCGACGGAGAATGGTCCACTTCCCAATAATTGGATACGGGCTTGGAGTGATCAGCCAGCGTGGACGTGGGACGAGACCACCGAGCAGTATTACTTGCACTGCTTTCTCCCTAGTCAACCGGACCTCAACTGGGCCAACATTGACGTTCGGGCCGCGATGCACGACACGCTTCGCTTCTGGCTAGACCGAGGGATCGACGGATTCCGCATGGATGTCATTCATCTAGTCGGCAAGGAACTCGAAGTCAATGACGACCCCGAAATGGCTGCGCTGTCGCACGTGCCACTGAATGACGTGGCCATTACACACGAGTATCTCCGAGAGATTCGCACCGTCATGAATGAATATCACGATCGAGTTTCCGTCGGAGAGGTATACCTCTTTGACCCGAAAGCCGTGGCTACGTACTACGGCAATGACGACGAACTGAATCTGTCGTTCAACTTTGCGAGCCTCATGACACCGTGGCGCGCCGAGGCGTGGCGAGACCTAATTGCCGAATCAGAAGCAATGAAACTCACCGTACCGGCGTGGTGGCCAACGTGGGTGTTATCCAATCACGACAACGCGCGTGTGGCCTCACGATTAGGCGGTGACCCAGAACGTGTCCGCGCGGCCATGATGCTCCTCCTGTCATTACGTGGCACCCCATTCCTCTACGCCGGTGAAGAACTGGGACTTCTAGATGCTGAGATTCCGACGGAACGGATCGTCGATCCCGGCGGCCGCGATGGCTGTCGGGCGCCGATTCCGTGGTCGAATCGGCCGGGTTGGGGCTGGTCAACTGAGCCCTGGCTGCCATTCGTCGATAACGCCGCCGCGGTCAATGCCGAAGTTCAGATGGCCGACCCTGGTTCGATGCTGAACTTCACCAAGGAGTTACTACAAATGCGTCGCCGAAACGCCGCCTGGCGCATCGGACAATTGACAAAGCTTCAGGTAGATGGTCACGTGCTCTCATTTGAACGCGTCACTCAAGATGATCGAGTGGGAGTTGCCGTGAATTTTGGCAAGACTCAAGCGAGATTTCCGTGGCCGCAAACACAGATTCGCGAGTCACTCGGTTCGAGTTCGCCCGAAGGCGAACTTCCACCAGGCGGTGCAGTATGGGTGGAGCTCACTTAACGTTTTGCCGAGGTGTCCCGCGTACCGAGCGTCTGTTGGACGTCTGGAACCTCGAGGTTCTGGACGTCTACTACGGTAGTAGAACCGTATTCCCAAACCTCAGGTTGTGGACGTCCAACACCTGAAGTTCTGGCCAGCCAAGAGGGGGTTCTGGACGCTCAGAACCCGATGTTCTGGACGTCCAGG
>CALAYR010000091.1 GCA_937894805.1 uncultured Acidimicrobiaceae bacterium
GGCCCGCACGCTGGGCGAGGGGTCCTTCTTGACCCCATCCCGTCATCCGGCCGTAGACGAGCTTGGGGTTAACGGCGTGGACATCGTTGGGACCGACGCCGAGGCGCTCGGCGACGCCGGGACGAAAGCCCTCAATCAACATGTCGGCCTGGGCGGCGAGACGAAGCACGAGCGCGCGACCCTCTTCGTTCTTGAGATTGATTGCCACGGAATTGCGCGAACGATTCAGCAGGTCCCAGGAGGGCTCGCTGGAGGCCTGGGCATTACCTCGCTCCAAGCGCAAGATGTCGGCCCCGAGATCGGCCAACAGCATGCACGCGTACGGCGATGGTCCGATGCCCGCTAACTCCAATACCTTCACACCCTGCAGTGGTCCTGACATACGTCCTCCTTAACGCAGGTGAGCGTATCGCTCTCGTGGAGTTATCTTCACTAATCTCAAGTCGTGAATGAACTTTCCTGGCCCGCATCCTTCCAATTCGGCGTCGCCACCGCCGGCTTTCAGATTGAGGGTGGTTACAACGGCCCCGATCAACCACGTAACAACTGGGCCGACTGGGAAGATTCGGGACGAGCCGCCAAGTCGGGATCGGCCAACAGTTTTTGGTCCGACTACGAACGGCAGCTCGATCTCGTTGTAGCGATGCAGCTCGACAGCTTCCGCCTCTCCATCGAGTGGTCGCGCATCGAGCCGGCACCTGGGCAAATTGATGAAGCGGCCGTGGCGCACTACCGCACGATTCTGAAGGCCATCCGTGACCGGGGACTTCGCCCCCTCGTGACGCTGCACCACTTCACCAACCCCGCGTGGCTGGGTTCTGATCCTTGGCTCAACAACGAAGGGTGGCGGCGACTGGCCGACTGGTACGAGTTGGCCGTTACCCGCTTCGGTGATCTCTGCAACGAGTGGATTACCAGTAACGAGATCAACATCTTTGCCATCAACACCTACTTCCACGGCATCTTCCCACCCGGACGTAAAAACGACTTCGAGGCCACGGTCGCCACCATCGACCACCTCCTGGCCGCACACGTCGTGGGCTACCAGCGCATCAAGGCCATCCAGCCCGAGAGCGTCGTGGCGACGAACAACTACTCCTTTTCGATCTACGAACTCGACCGGTTTTTGCTCGACACGCTTTACGCCCACCACTACCGAATCGCCCCTAGCGAGCGCATTGCGTGGTTGAGTGAACGACGGGCCGAGCACTATCGACGAGTCCCGGGTGGCAAGGGTATCTACGCCCCACTCGAGGCCTACCTGCGACGACTCGCCGCCAAACGAATTCCTCTCGAGACGGGGTTCCCGACGACCGAAATGGTTCTCCGCGACGTCACGACTCCCCGACTCCTCGACATCGCCCAGCTCGACTACTACGCCCCCACTGTGGCCGAGCACATCACGCTGCCCGGGAAAAAGACGGCCGGTGGACGGTGGAAGAAGTTGGGACGGCCGCTGTGGGATGACCGACCAGACCCCCATATGTTCTTGGATTATGTCCGAGAGGCCGGCCAAGACGGGCTCCCCGTCTGGGTCGTTGAGAATGGCATGTGCGTGCGCCGCGACGAGCGACGAGTGTGGCGCCGACTCGATGGCTGGACCCGCGAGCGCTACCTCCGAGAAAACATCGGCGCACTCGTGCGAGCACGACGGGAAGGCATCGACGTTCAGGGCTACTGGCACTGGACTCTCATCGATAACTTTGAGTGGGGCTCCTACCAACCTCGCTTTGGCCTCCACGGACTCCACAGCGACGGGTCTTTCCTTGCCACCGACACCAGTGGTGATGACGTGGCCGGCGCATACCGTTCCATCGCCAATGGTCTTCGTGCCCAAAACGCCAGCGTGGTGGTCGAACCGAAGTGACCTGGTTCGTCCCGGGGCGGGCCAACATCATCGGGGAGCACACGGACTACAACGATGGTCTGTCACTTCCGATGGCGATTCACCTCGGCATCACCGTCAGAGCCACACCCCGCACCGACGGACGAGTACTACTCGAATCAGATGGTCACACACCGGGTTACCTCGACGAAGTAGTTGAAGATTCCCCCGGACACCTTCGACTGGCTCACGCCGTCGCCCAACGTTTCGGCGTCCACGGCGTCACCTGGACGGTAACGAGCACACTCCCCGAGGGCAGCGGTCTCTCCTCTTCAGCGGCCTACCTCGGCGCCCTTGTACTCGCCGCGGGCCAGACCGGCGATCTAGTCACAACGGCCACGTTGATGCAGGAGTTAGAGGCCGAATGCGGCAGTCGGGTCGGCCTCCTCGATCAGTTGGCCGTACTTGGGACTCGAGAGTTTCACGCGCTACGTATCGACTTCGCCGACACCACCACTACCGATATCGCCCTCCCGGCCGAATGGGCGTGGACTGCAGTTCACTCGGGCGAGCACCGTTCATTAGCCGAAACCCGTTACGCCGAACGGCGAGCACAGTGCGACGCAATCACCCGAACACTGGGTCCCTGGCGGAGAATCACCGCGGAGGCCATCAAGCAACTCGACAGCGATCTGCTCCAGCGTCGGGCTCGCCACGTGACGACCGAGACGGCCCGCGTTGACGAGATGGTCTCGGCGATGCAGACCTCTGACCCCGTGCGTGCGGGGGCCTTATTAAACGAATCGCACGCCAGCCTGCGCGACGACTTCGAAGTCTCAACAGCCGGGATCGATGCACTGGCGAACGAACTCCAGGGAACGCCCGGCGTCTACGGAGCCCGACTCGTCGGTGGTGGGTTTGGCGGGTGCCTAATTGCACTGCACCGGAGCGACCTCGACCTGGCCAGGAACTACGAGCAAGCGTGGCTGCTCCGACCCCACGGCGGGGCCTTGCGTTAAGCGCCGAGAGGCTTGGTGCGAATGTTGAGCTGACCAGACAGACCGGCGTAGCGGTGATGGTCAATCGCGTTGTACTCCGGCGACATCACCATGGCCAACATGCCCGAGGTCGAGGGATACTCCACGAGAGCCACGGCATCCCACTCTTCTTCTACGCTACCAAGCAACAGGCCCGTCGTTTTACCCGAGTAGAGCAACTTGGCCCCAAACTTCGCGAGAACGCCATTAGGTCCGTCCAGGAGGGCGCCGTAGCGCAGGTAGGCGTCTTCACCACTCAAGGTGGGGTCACTGCCGTCTTCGTACGTGGCGAACTCTTTGAAGGTCAACAAGTTGATCATCACGATGGGGCCATCGTCGGGTGTACCGAAGAAGGCGCCGGCCTGTTCGTTATTGACGTGTGCGGCGTTGATGACTTCCATAATGGCTCTTCCTTGTTATCGATTTGAAATGACGCGGAGTTTTTCGAGGACGGCAGATGCGTCGCCTTGGCGCACGGAAGCACGAGCCAATTCGAAGCCCTCTTCGAGCGAATTCGTTCGCCCGGCAACCTGCAGTGCGAGAGCAGCATTGGCCGTAACGACGTCGAAGACGGGGCCGGGGGTGGCGGCGAGATACTCCTCAACCGCACGTACGTTGGTCGCCAGGTCTCCACCACGAATAGAGGCGGCATCGTGTCGCACCCCAAGCGTGGCACCGGCATCAATGACTTCAATTGAGACCTCCCCGTCGACCACGGAATAGAGCGTGGCCGGAGCGCCGAGAGAGAGCTCATCGAGACCGTCGTGGGAGTGAATCAGCGCGGCCCGCTCGATGTTGCGCGCCCGCAGCACTTCGGCCATGCGGTCCATCATGGCGGGATTGGCCACGCCGATGAGGAGTCGGCGAACTCCTGCGGGGTTGGCCATTGGCCCCAACACATTGAAGGCGGTGGGAAAGGCCAGGGCCTTTCGAATCGGACCGAGATGGCGGAGTCCCGAGTGAAAACGGGGGGCGAAGCAAAATCCCATACCGGCCTCGGCCACACAAGCGGCCACGACCGTTCCGTCCACATCAATCTTTACGCCGAGTCCTTCGAGCACGTCGGCCGTACCAACGGAAGAGGAGGCGGCGCGATTGCCGTGCTTGGCTACGGGAATCCCGAGTCCCGCGATCGTGAGGGCCGTCATGGTTGAGACGTTTACCGAGTGCATCCGATCGCCACCAGTGCCAACGATGTCCATGGCCCCAGGAACGACCGTGAAGGTCTCGCCAGCGGCGACCATGGCGTCGATGAAGCCGGTCATCTCTTCGGGCGTTTCTCCCCGTTGGGCCAGAGCCGTTAGAAAACTGGCAATGAGGGTCGCATCAACGTCGCCGCGCAAGACATCGGCCAGCGCTTCGCTGGCCTCACCACGGGTGAGCTGTTCGCCCCGCACCAGGCGGGCGAGAAGTTCGGTGTTGACCGAAACGGCCATTAATCCCACCAGAGGTCGTGACCGAGCACACCCTTAGCAATTAGGCCTAGTTGGACCTGACTGGTGCCT
>CALAYR010000092.1 GCA_937894805.1 uncultured Acidimicrobiaceae bacterium
CGTGTGCTCTTCCGATCTCAACCTTGACGCATGGACCGCTTCAGCGCCATAAGAAAATCGTCCAAGGTGCCGACTCGAGGTCGCGTCGTATCGACGTCCGTTGAGAAACGTGAACCATGAGGTCCGTATCGCAAATTGAGTCCCGTGCCACCCTTGACGATGCCCCCCGGAAGCATCTCGGCGAGCACGACGCTCGCCATGCTCCGCATTCTTCTCGTAGCAACCTGATCATCGATCCGGTAGACGTTCATGAGTCGTCGCTTTAACGCGTCGGCGTGCACTGGTGTATCGGCGTATTCGACCATAATTATTCAACTGGTTCGAGAAGTTCGTATTCGAGGCGCATGACATCTCGCTTGGCAATCAGACCACGGTCGTACGCTTCGGAAGTGGCCTCCAATAAACGCTCTTGCATGACGTAAGGCCTGGCGTCAAGGAGGGCGCGGGTGACTGTTGTAGTGCGAATACTCTCAAACACTTCGACTTCACGAGGCGTCACAGTGGCAGATTCCAACCGGATCCATTCGGGGAGATTGCGCCGAACACGCTTCTTGCTAGCGACTCGAATTCTCTTGGGGTTGACATTGGCCAAGCCGTGCAGCGCCAAGACGGCATCTCCCAACAAGAAAGAGTCGTCGCCAACTCGGAGCACTGCTTCGTAATACGGCGCCAAGTCCGAAGTGGGAAGTTCGTCGAAGCGGTAGATACCGTGTGCGAGATGACGAATTTTGCCTCGAGCCGCCATCTTTACGAGCTCAATCCCCGGAATGCCTCGTTGCACGGCCTCACGGGTAGTGACATATCCATGGCGTCCCACTGCAATTTCCCAGGCCTGTTCCCGATACGTAGCCATCGCTTCTCCCGTTAGTGTCAATACTATACCGAATCTTGTATAGTATTGACGAAAGATTTGACAAATCTATACCGTACGCGTTTAGATTTGGTATTCATCAGGCAATACTCTCAAGAGCCTCGCACCAAGCCGAATTACGGTTGAGCGCGAGAGGCCCTACCTAACGGTCGTGAAGTTGGTAGTGGTTGAAACGATCGCTAGACCGTGCTCCACCTAGGCCTCAGGCGTCGTCTCGCCCACGAGCTTGGCCGCAGCAGTGAGGGCGTCGTGGTTTGAAGTCTCCAGCATGGTGCGCACCGTCTTCTTGCCAAAGGGGTGCACGGCCTGACCGTGAGCCTCGTCAATCAACTGGGCCGCCGTTTCACCGTCGATGCTCTCTTCGGCCAACAACTTCTGGGCGACGGCTTCGAGTCCCCGACGGTGCAGCGTCAGGACTTCAATGGCCCGAGCCTCCTGTTCGCGCAAGATGCGCTCAACTTCTTCGTCGATGATCTTGGCCGTGTCGTCCGAGTAGTCGCGGGTCTGCATGAGACCTTCGCCCAGGAAGACCTGGTTGTTCGAACCCCAGGCCATCGGTCCGACGCGCTTGGACATGCCCCACTCGCGAACCATGCGGCCCGCCAGTTCGGTGTTGCGCTGGAGGTCGTCGGAGGCCCCGGTGGAGAGGTCACCGTAGATGAGCAGTTCGGCTACGCGGCCACCCATGCGCATGCAGAGCGAATCTTCAACGTACTGACGAGAGTGAATGTGACGGTCCTCTTCGGGCAGCGTCCAGGTCACGCCGAGGGCCATGCCACGAGGCAAGATCGTAATCTTGTGCAGCGGGTCGGAGTGCTCGAGGACGTAGGCCAACAGGGCGTGACCGCTCTCGTGGTAGGCGACGCGCTCGCGCTCATCGTCTTGGAGAACTTGGCCGTCGCGGAGCTGACCCATAACCACCCGGTCGCGGGCATTTTCAAAGTCGGCCATGGCAATGGTGGTTGAGTCGCGACGCACGGCGTGCAGGGCCGCCTCGTTGACGAGGTTGGCCAGGTCAGCACCACTCATGCCGGGCGTGCCGCGGGCCACGGTCTCGAGGTTGACGTCGTCGGCCAACTGCTTGTTCTTGGCGTGGACCTGCAAGATTGGGAGACGCTCTTCGAGGTCGGGGAGGGGAACAACGACCTGGCGGTCGAAACGTCCGGGACGCAGTAACGCGGCGTCCAACACGTCGGGACGGTTGGTGGCGGCCATAACGACCACACCCTCGGTCGGGTCGAAGCCGTCCATCTCGCTCAACATCTGGTTCAGGGTCTGCTCGCGCTCATCGTGACCACCACCGAGTCCGGCGCCGCGCTTGCGGCCGATGGAGTCGATTTCGTCTACGAAGATGATGGCCGGAGCCTGCTTGCGGGCCGTGGTGAAGAGGTCGCGCACGCGACTGGCGCCGACGCCGACGAACATCTCCATAAAGTCCGAACCAGACACCGAGAAGAAGGGGACCTTGGCCTCACCGGCGACGGCGCGGGCGATCAGCGTCTTACCGGTACCGGGGGGACCGACCAACAAGATGCCCTTCGGAATGCGGGCCCCGATGGCCTTGTACTTCTCGGGGTTCTTCAAGAAGGAGACGACTTCGCTGATCTCCTCTTTCACCCCGACGTAGCCGGCGACGTCGGCGAAGGTCGTGCTGGGTCGGTCTTCGTCGAACTTCTTGGCCTTGGACTTGCCAATCGACATCATGCCACCCATTTGGCCCTTGCTCAGACGGGAGAAGATGAAGAGCGGGACAAGCACGAAGAGAACGAGCATCTCAATGAGGGGGAGCCAGTCTCGAGAGAAACTCGAGGGGTTAGCGAACTTAACGGAGACGCCGAGCTTGCGGAGGGCTTTGATATCGCTCGGGATGACGGGCATCGGGCCGGCGACGGTGTAGTGGACGCCCGAGCTCAAAACACCGGTGATGGTGCCGGAGGCGTTCTGAACCGAGGCTGAGGAGACCTTGTGGTCTTCGGCCTGGGTCAGGAACGTCGAGTAGTTGAAACGACGGACGGTGTCGCTCTTAAAGAGGTTCGGGCCAACCAGAATTCCAATGGCTACGGCGACGATGGCGACGGTGGTGAGGCGCCGCCGCTGTTCGGGCCGCAAGGTCGGTTCCTTGGCGTCGGGGGACTTCTTCTTCGGGCTGGGGGTATTGCTCATTGGAGGTAATGCTAGAGGGCAACCCCAACATCAATTTCGGGACAATTAGGGCCGTGCGGCACGGTTAGCCTGAGTGAATGGAGAACGACCAGCTCGAGGAGAGCCCCGTCTTGGAGCGTCGCCAGGGTGGGATACTCCTTGCTGCCTGCTTCGTGGGCTTCTTTCTCTCCCAAATCGTGGCCGCCGTCGTGGCAGGGGTGGCCACCAACACGATTGCTCATCAGGGTCTGACTCACTTTCTCGATACGCACTTCGAACGTCCCTGGTGGCTCACGGCCTCCGAGATGTTCGGACTCTGGCTGGGTTTTGCCGCCATTGTGGTGCTGGCTATGAAGCGGGTTCGACCAGTTCTGCCGACCGGGTTCTTCAGCGTCCGTTGGACGGATCTCAAGTTCCTTCCCCTGGGCGTCTCACTCCAGGCGTTGGTCGGTGCGCTCTACTACCCCTTTCACATCGAATCGGCGGGCGATCCCGTGAAGCAGGTGGTGGGCCACAACCCCACCTACGGCATGCTCGTCATCATGTTCTTCGTCGGGATTGGCGCACCTCTTATTGAGGAGCTCCTCTTTCGCGGGGTGATCTTGCAGTCCATGACCGCCATTGTCTCGCCGCGGGTTCGGGCCATCGCCGCCGGACTGGTGCCGGCGTTGTTAACGGGCGTCGTCTTTGGCGCGGCTCACGGCGAACTGGTCCAACTGGCCGGTCTCACGCTCTTCGGCACCATCTTGGCCGTGATCGTGCAACGCCAGCGTCGTGTCGCCCCGGCCATCTTCACGCACGCCGGATTCAATCTCATCGCCCTCTCGGTGGCGTGGGCCTCGGTGGCCGTTCAGTGATCAACCGCCTCCGGCGCGTCTCGCCCTCCACGTGGGCCGACCTCGTCGCCATCCTCCTACTCGTCTACGTCATCTTCTGGTCGCTGCACCCCTCGTTACTCTTCAGCACCACGACCATCACCGGTGGTGACACGGGCGCCCACGTGGCGATGCCGGCCTACATGCGCGACCACCTCGGGTTCCCGTGGCATCTCACGAGTTGGTACCCCGGTTGGTTCGCCGGCATGCCGCTTTACACCTACTACTTCGTGCTGCCGGACTTTCTGGCCGTGTTGGCCAGTTTCGTTATTCCCTTCGCCGTGGCGATGAAGTTGGCCACGGCCCTCGGCTCCTTGATCATGCCCATCAGCGCCTACGTCATGGGACGACTCTTTCGCGCCCCCCGTCCTATCCCGGTGGCGCTCGCCGCCGCCACGTTGCCCTTCCTCTTTTCCAGTGCCTTCACCATTGCGGGGGGCAATCTCTTTTCAACGCTGGCGGGGGAGTACTCCTACTCCGTGAGCCTCTCCTTGGCGATGGTCGCCATCGGACTCTTCGCCCGGGGCCTGCAAGAACACCGTGGTCGCTGGCTAGCGGCCGCCGCCCTGGGTACTTCTCTGGCCGCGCACGTCCTACCCTGGATGTTCGCCCTCGTCGGTATTGGTCTGCTGTGGATCTTTGAACTGATGAACCGGGATCGTCGACTCGATCGGGCCAGTGGGGAAGAGCTGAACGCACCCTTTGGTCGGGGACACCGCCGCCGAACCACGGCCTTTCTCTTCTCCACCGGCTTCATGAGCTTCGGACTCACGGCCTGGTGGACCCTGCCTTTCGTCACGACCCAGTCGCTCACCAACTCGATGGGCTACACCAACTTCGACACTTCAACCTTTCACGCCGTCTTCACCAAGCTCGGCTGGTGGAGTGAGAGTGGTGGCTCGACCGGCACCCGGGCCATCATCGTCGTGGCGGCCCTCGGTTTCATCTGGGCCTTCGCCACGGCCAATCGTCTCGGCATCTTTCTCTCGGGCCTGGCCGTTCTCTCACTCGTGGCCTACATGGTCGATCCCCAAGGTGCTCTCTACAACGAACGACTGGTGCCCTTTTGGTATCTCTCGATCTACCTGTTGGCCGGCTGGTTCGTCGGCAGCGTGCTGGACGCCCTCATCAATCGCCGGACGAATCGCCGCCGGGCCGAGTGGCTTCGGTGGGAGGAGTACTACAACGCCGAGGGCATCGAGAGTGTTGACAATCCCGAACCGTTGACTCAGCCCCGGTTCTGGTCCCCGTTGTTGATCGCCGTCTTCGCCGTCGTGATGGTGGTGGCGCCGCTCTCGCCGACACTCGGTTCGCTCCTGCACGTAAAGGCCGGGGCCGATCAGGTGCCGAACTGGTCGGCGTGGAACTACTCGGGCTACGAAGCAAAGGCCTCCTGGCCGGAGTACCACGACCTCATCACCAAGATGCAGACCCAGTCGGCCAAGTACGGCTGCGGTCAAGCAATGTGGGAGTACAGCTCGGCCGAGGGCCGCTTCGGCACCCCGATGGCCCTCATGCTGCTCCCGTACTGGACGAAGAACTGCGTTGGCTCCATGGAGGGTCTGACCTTCGAGTCCTCACCGACGGTGCCGTATCACTTCTTAGATCAGGCCGAACTGGCCGAGGCCGGCAAGTCGTCCAATCCCATGGTCGGACTGAGTTACGGCACGACGAACGTGAACCTCGGCATTGACCACCTCCAGATGCTGGGCGTGAAGTACTTCATGGCCTTCTCACCTTCAGTGGTGACGGCGGCGGCCATCAATCCCAACCTCCAAGAGATCGATCACACCCGACTCTGGGACAACGGGGGTGTGCAGTGGCACATCTACCTCGTCAAAGACAGTCACGTCGTCGAAGGGGTGAAGACCCTGCCCAACGTGGTGTCAGATATCAGCTCGCGCCAAGCCTGGCTCGCGGCCAACCAGTCGTGGTGGCTCGACCCGCAGCAGTGGCCCACGATGCTGGCCAGTGACGGACCGGCTAACTGGCCTCGCACCACCAACCCGCTGCGCACGACCCGCAAGGGCGTTCTGCCTGTTGTCGTGACCAATGTCGATAAGCAGGACCAGTCGATCTCCTTTGACGTCGACAAGGTCGGTATTCCCGTCCTGGTCAAGATCTCCTACTACCCCCGCTGGCACGTCAGTGGAGCGACCGGTCCCTACCGCGTCAGTCCCAACCTCATGGTCGTCGTCCCGACGAGCAAGCACGTCTCGATGGTCTACGGCAACACGGCGGCCGGCACGTGGGGCAGTTGGATTACCTTCATCACGGTCTGCTTCGGTGCGCGAGCTTTGTGGCGTCGACGCTCCTGGAATCGCTTAGGCAACGGTCCTCGTAACTAGCGGTGCAGTAAGGCGCGAATCGAAGCCGCGGCCTCGTCGGGGGTGCACTCGGCCGTGTTGACCACGAGTTCGGCGTTCAGTGGTGGCTCGTAGGGGTCGCCGACACCGGTCATTAAGGGATTGGTGCCCGAACGGGCTGAGCGATAGAGGGCCTTGGGGTCGCGAGCTTCGCAGACCTCAATCGGGGTGGAGAGGTAGACCTCGTGAAAGAGCACGTCGGACTCTTGGTGGCGACTGCGCACTAACTCGCGGGCGACCCGACGGGGCGAGACGAGGGCGACCACGACGAGGAAGCCCTGGTTGGCCATCACGATCGCGATCTCACCGGCGCGACGGACCTGCTCGTCACGGTCTTCGTTCGAAAAACCGAGGTCGCGACTGAGACCCCCACGCAGATCATCGCCGTCGAGCACCACGATACGGGTGCCCTCAGCCTCATACTGGGCCTTGATGGCCTCGGTGGTGGTTGACTTGCCGGCCCCCGAGAGTCCCGTTAGCCAGATCGTCTCACCCTTGGTTATCACCCGTTCAGGCTACCAATCTCCATTTTTAAAGAGGGGTTTTGCTTAGTAGGCTGTGTAGTTGTGAACACCAGTGACGTCTTTAAGGCCTACGACATCCGCGGCACCTACCCCAACCAGATCAACGAAGACCTGGCTCGGGCCGTCGGATCAGCCTTTGCGACCTTCACCAAGGCCCCCCACATCGTGATGGCTAAGGACATGCGCCCCTCCGGTGTGACGCTCTGCGCGGCCTTCGCCGAGGGCGCCCGCGCCGTTGGCACCAAGGTCACCGACTTGGGGCTGGCCTCCACGGACTTTCTCTACTTCGCCGCCGGTCACCTCAACCTGCCCGGTGCGATGTGGACCGCTTCGCACAACCCCGCGCAGTACAACGGGATCAAGCTCTGCCTCGAAGGGGCCAAGCCCGTGGGTGCCGACACTGGTCTAAAAGAAATCGAAGCACTGACGAATCAGTTCTTGGCTGCGCCTGCTGCGGGTCCTCTGGCCGAGGCCGACGAACAGGACCTCATTACCGCGTGGGTCAAGCACGTCCACTCCTTTGTCGACACCACCAAGCTCCGTCCACTGAAGGTCGTGGCCGACACGGCGAATGGCATGGGTGGCTTTGTCGCCCCCAAGGTCTTCGCCGGTCTGCCCTTTGATCTGGAGATCATGTACCCCGAGCTGGACGGCACCTTCCCGAACCACCCGGCCGACCCGATTCAGCCCGAGAACCTCGTGGACCTCCAGGCCCGCGTCCTCGAAGTTGGCGCCGACGTCGGTCTGGCCTTTGACGGTGACGCTGACCGTGTCTTTTTGATTGACGAGAAGGCCCAACCCGTGAGCGGTTCGGTCACGACGGCCATGGTCGCTGACGCCATGTTGCGCCGTAACCCCGGCGCCACGATTCTCCACAACTTGATCTGCTCGAAGTCGGTGGCCGAAGTGATTGCCGAAGGCGGTGGCACCGCGGTGCGGACCCGCGTCGGTCACAGCTTTATTAAGCAGGTCATGGCCGAGACTGGTGCAATCTTTGGTGGCGAGCACTCGGGCCACTACTACTTCCGTGACAACTACCGGGCCGACTCGGGCATCATCACGGCCATGATTGTGCTCGAGCTCATGAGTGAGTCCAACCTGCCGCTCTCAGAGTTCGTGAAGCCCTACCAGCGCTACGTCGCTTCGGGTGAGATCAACACCGAAGTGCCGAACCCACCGGCCACCGTCGAAGCTCTCGCTGAGCGTGTGGCGCAGCCCGGGGTCGTGGCCGACCGACTCGACGGACTGACGGTGGACCACGGAACCTGGTGGTACAACGTGCGGCCGAGTAACACAGAGCCGCTGCTACGACTAAACGTCGAAGCCCCAACCGAGACCGAATGTGCCCAACGCGTGAGTGAAGTACTCGCGCTTATTAGTGAGGTGAAGAAGTGATGGCCCTAGACCAATTTCTCGTGAGCGTGCTCCAAGACCCCACCGATCACGACGTGCTCTACTACGTCGAATCAGCGCAAGTCCTCTACAACCCCCGCCGCAAAGTGGCCTACGCCATCAACGGCGCGATCCCCGTGTTGCTGCCCGACGAGGCCCGTGAGGTTTCCGAGGCCGAGCACACCCAGTTCACGGCCGCCGGGGCGTATGTCGTGACGGGTACGAAGTAAGTAGTTCGTTGCCGTAGTACCGCGTTGGGTCATGCGGGACTGAATTAACGACGGACGGGACTTACTCCCAGCCCAGTTCGTTGGTGAGCTCACCTAGTTGCGAAATCAAGGTTCCCAACAGGACCAGGGAGTCATCCATCGCCTGGGGTGAAAAGAGCGCGGGCTGCGCGGGTGTCAAGAGAACCTGCGACTGGATGTAGGCAATGACAATCACGAGTAGGGCCGACTTGCCCCGCTCACTCGGCAGGTCCTCGACGTGCAAGTTGCGAAGAGAGGCCGCTCGAAACCTCTCCAGAAAAGGCGTGCCACCGGCGATGCGCGTGAGATCGGTTCCCGACAGGGTTAACCACGCGACGAATCGCATCCACTGATACATCTCAGGAATTGGCGTGATACCGATGGTGTCACTGGACTCGAGAACATCGATGGCCCGGCTTTCGACGAGCCGCAGGGCGGCGATAAAGAGATTCTCGAGCGTCTCGAAATTCCGGAAGATGACGTTGGGGTCCATCTGGACCTCCTGGGCGATTCGCCGGGCCGTGATCTCGGGGAAGGGAATCGTCTCGGCTAGATGCATCACGGCTTCGAGAAGCAGGACTCGGGCCTCGGGTCCGGTCGTTCGGTGTTTGGTGAGGGGGAGTTCTTCCGGCATAACGCTCGAGCCAACCCTACTGTTCACCGAAAATTCGTCTAGGGAATGGTGAAAATGGCGCTGCGCACCGCTATTCTGCCATATGTCATCTAAGGTGACATTACAAGAATTTCTCCCCCCCAAACGAGGAAAGCACCATGAAGCTCATGCGCTCCACCACTCTGGCCACCATGGCCCTGACACTCCTGTCGGTCCTCCCACTGGCCGGACCGGCCTCGGCCCAGAGTGTGAGTCACACCGCCCCGGCCGTGAGCACCAAGACCTGGACCGTGCAGGGTGCCCTGACGATTGGCAAGACTGCCGTGATCTTCCCGGTGGGCTCCACCTTCACGGCCAGTTACAACGCGAACGATGGTGCGTTGACCAACGGATCACTTTCGGTCCCCGAGCGCACAATCAGCTGGCCCGGAATGGAGGCTGATATTTCGGTCAAGCTCAAGGACCTCGGTGACGCCACTGGCTGGCTGGCACCCAACGGCTACGCCACCATCAGTGATTCCTTAACGGCCACCATCAACAACAGTTTGCTTCCCGTGCCGTGTGACGTGGGGCCCATGGACATCACCGTGAGTACGGCCTCTGCTGGGGGGTCTGTGTTCCAGGGCGCTCCGTCGACCGGAACGTTGGTTGATGCTGAGATCACCGCACCGCGTCCCACGGTGGCCGGTGTGTGCACTGACGAATGGGCCAATCTCTACAGCCATCTCCCGCTACCGGCGACCGGCAACGTCACGGTGACGTTGACTGAGGTCGTAAACCCGGTGCCGAGCTGGAGTACCAAGACCTGGGCCGTTCAGGGCACGTTGGCCATTGGCCAAATCTCCCTCAAATTCCCCGCGGGTTCACGGTTCACGGCCAGGTACGACGCCAACAGTGGAACACTGGCCAACGGATCACTCTCGGTTCCCGAGTCCACGCTCTACGGCATGTTTACGGTGAAGTTAAAGGACCTCGGTGACGCCACCGGGACCCTGGCGCCCAACGGCGTGGCCACGATCAGCGAAACATTGACGGCCACGATGAATCTCTCGGGCATGAACGCTCCCTGCGACATTGGACCGATGGCCATCACGGTGGGCACACTCGCCGCCGGGGGATCGGCATTCCACGGCACTCCCGCATCGGGGACGTTGGTTGACCCCCTCTTCACCGCCCCGAGTCCGACGGTGACCAGTCAATGTCCCGAGGAGATCGCGGGTATTTACAGTCCGTTGCCCTCCAACGGTTCGGTGACGGTGACGCTGACCGAAATTCTGCCCCCGCCGGCCGTCATTTACGATCCCATGCAACGGCCAACATTTCCAACTGGTGTCAAAGATGCGAATGCCGTGGAAATCTTCTACGCCATCTCCTGTAGCTCTCCCGGTAACTGCACCGCCGCCGGCTCTTTTGTTGCGGCCTCGGATGGCCATGCTCACCCGATGACGCAGACGTCGACCAACGGCGTCTGGGCCCCAGTGGTGCCCACCGACGTGACGGGCATCGCCGGCAGTGGTGCCGACGGTGGTCTCTATTCAATTTCGTGTACCGCACCGGGCTACTGCACGGCCGCCGGCTCATTCAACCACCGGGCCATAACGCAAACATCCACCAATGGCGTGTGGGCTCCCGCGGTCGAGGCAGTCTTCAGCTCGGACACTGTCCGGGGCACTGACGGCACGAACGACCGCTTTACCTCGATTTCCTGCTACTTCCGCGGCTACTGCACGGCCGTAGGGGAGTACGCCAGTGGCGATTACAAATCACCAATGACCGCGACGATGACGAATGGTGTCTGGGGTCCAGTGACCGTGGTGGAACTACCTAGTTACCTCGATCACGAGGCGGAAACTTCGTACTCGCAGGTTTCATGCCCCGCACCCGGTTTCTGCACGGCGACCGGCTACTCCTTCTCGGGTACCGAGGGCTATACCAACACCTTCACCTCCACCTCCAGGATGGGGGTGTGGGGAGAGTTGGTGATCTTGACGAAAGTCAAGATCGAGGCGCTCTCGTGCACCCAGCCCGGGTACTGCACCGGGGCCGGTTCCTACCGCGATGGCACCGATGACCCAGGCGCCATGACCATCACTATGGTCGATGGCAATTGGTACACGCGGGGGACTGAGCCGGTCTACATCGACCCGGTCAAGGAGGCCGAGTACCCCGATTCCGAGCTCACGGCGATTTCCTGCACCGCGCCCGGGTACTGCACGGCAGTTGGAACCTACAGCGATTCGAACGGCGGCGATCAGCCTCTACTCACCACCTCGACTCAGGACCTCTGGTCGTCGGTGGCCGTCTCGGATGCTCAAGACTCTCTCGGTCGTGCGATGACGTGGCCAGAATTCAGTGCGATCTCCTGTTTCAGTCCCGGGAACTGTACGGCCGCCGGTACCGCACAATCTGACTCACAGAACCTGGCCGTAACCCTTCGTCAGACCGATGGCGTGTGGGCGCCCTTCGTGGCGGCCAACTTTGGTTCCAGCGACACGCAGTCCCCGTACTCGGTCTTCTCCTCCATCTCGTGCAGTGGACCCACTAGCTGCACGGCGGCCGGCGCGTACGTGACCCCTGAGTACTACCCGATCGCCATGACGATGAGCATTCATCCGTCCTACCCCAGCGCCCCGGTGAATGTCACGGCCGAAGGTGCCCCCGGTCACGCCATTGTGAGCTGGCAGCCACCCACGAACACCTACGGTGCGCCAGTCACGGAGTATCGAGTCACGGTCTTTCGTGGGGCGAGAAAGACCGTGGTCAGCACGACCCCGGTCTCGGGTAGTGCCACGCAAACGGTCATTACCCTGCCCGTTGGCTCGTACTCCGTCTCCGTGACCGCAGTGACGGCGAACGGCGTTGGCGCCAGTGCTACGACGTCAATGTTCTCGGTGACCTCGACGAAGGGCGTACGGGTGCCCCCCGCGCCGCGCATCATGCCGTCCAAGGTCGCTGACCGTCAAGTGACGGTCTCGTGGCTCCCACCAGCGCTGAGTGATGGTGGTTCACCGATCTACCAGTACGTCGTTTCGGACGGACAGGGACACGGCTGTGCCGTCGGCACCGACGCCCGGGTGGCCGTGAACAAGTTCAGCTGCACCGTGACCGGTCTGACCAATGGCCGCTTCTACGGCTTCTCGGTCCAGGCCGTCAACATCATGGGTCTCTCGGTCGCCTCGTCGGTGAAGGTATTGGGCCCAGCCTCGGCCCCCACGTCGGCCCCCACGCTGAGCGTGAGCGAGATCACCGCCAAACGCGCCACCTTCGACATCACCGCTCCGGCCGACATGGGTGGACGGGAGTTGCTCTACTACCGCGTCAGCTACAACAACGGCCGGACCTGGACCTCACTGGCCAACTACACCAAGGACGACCAGGTCTACTTCGGCCTCTTGAAGCCCAACACCACCTACCACGTACTCATCAGTGCGAGGAATGCAATCGGTGCCGGCCCGGCGGCGTCGGTGACCTTTAAGACCGCGAGGAAGTAGTCCCAACCTCCCAGGGGGACAACTTCCGAACGGGAAACCGACATGGATCGTTGCGGCTGGTACGCAGCGATCCATGGTGGTTCCCGGTTGTTCTAAATGCCACATGTGGTGGATGAATATTTTGGACAGTCCGACTACGCCCGACCAGGTCTACGCCAACTTTTCAGTCACTCAAACCTCCGGTAGTCCCTACATGAACTCCGCATCTTCGCCGGCTTAGTCAGGCACCACCTTCGAAAACAACCGACGTTGCGCCAATTCTCTGCAAAATCTTGGTGTCGTCACTTTTCTCCAATTTGACAAAATTATGCCAAGCGCTTCTTCGAGCCCGGGTGGCATCGGGAGAAGTCCTCTACCTAGACCAATTGTCGAAGGGGAGTGCTCAGTTTCATATGCATTACCTAGGTGAGAGACCTTGAATCCGTCACTCCTCGTCTTCCAAGAGCGCCAGGAGGTCTTCAAGGGAAAGTTTGGCATCAGGATCTGCAGCCCCACTGCCAAACGAGATACCTTCGCTTGCGAGCACTGCCTTGGGGTCTCTGGAGTCATTGGGGTCTGACCATGCGAAACCTTCGGCGAGGTGCCCGTCCCATGTCAAAACTCTGTAAGGATTGACGCACACTGTGCAGCTCGACAGATGCACTGCCATTGGCTGTGCGTGTGTGCCAACGGCTTCTGCGAGAGAGTTGTATGTCGTCCACTTTCCCGTGGGGATCTGTTTGAGTATTTCGTGTGCTGCACTCCAGTCAAAACCGTGCTCCTGCTTAAACAGCACGCGGTATTTGGCGATGAGTTCCACAGGCAATGAGGGGCGCTTCCAGAGATCAACTGCCTGCGCAGAGAGCTTCTTCGCTCGTTCCAAGATCATGTCTTCGTTCCAGCTTTCGGCGGTCGCAAGGTCCGAATTGAGCCGAAGGTGGCTTTCCTTGAAGCCGCGAGTCATATCCCGCTTTTCTGGGAACGGACGATCCGAAAGTTCCGGATTGTACGCAGTCAACGTGAGATTTCCCAAGGTGTGCAACATTCGGGACTGGACGTCTGCCCAATCAGGTCCGAGCATCTCCTGCCACTCCGCGGAAAGATTTTCGTTCTGCGGCATGACGTGCTCTATTGTGAAGTCGCCAATTTTGATTGGCTCCTTGTGGTTGTTGTTCTCCATCTTGACGAAGAAGTACTGCGCGCGCTTCAGGTGATAAAGATCTTCGTCGCGTAAGTAACGGCCGAATTCCTCATCATCTGGAAAGCGCTGATAAGGCTCCAATGTGAGGAACCGACC
>CALAYR010000093.1 GCA_937894805.1 uncultured Acidimicrobiaceae bacterium
CTCGCTAAGCGCTAGGTCGTTCGTAGCGGTAGCCCACGCCGCGAACGGTGGTGATCACCGCTGGTTCCTTCGGTGCTTCTTCGACCACGGTGCGGAGACGTTTGATATGAACGTCAAGGGTCTTGGTGTCACCGACGTAGTCCGAACCCCAAATGCGGTCGATGAGCACTTCGCGGGTCATCACGCGTCCCACGTTCTCTAGGAGCAGAGTGAGGAGTGCAAACTCCTTCTTGCGGAGTTTGATCTCTTCTCCGCGAACGAAACATCGACGCGTATCGATTTCGAGGCGAACGGGGTTGACCTCGAGCACGGCCATAGCCGTCGTGGTTGGCGCCTGGGCGGTGTCGTGTCGACGAAGTACGGCCCGCATACGCGCAACGAGTTCACGCAGTCGATAGGGCTTCGTTACGTAGTCGTCAGCACCGATCTCCAGCATCAAAACCGCGTCGACCTCTTCACCCTTGGCTGACACCACGATGATGGGGACATCGGAGAGATTGCGAATAGCTCGACAGACATCCAATCCGGACATCTTGGGCAACATCAGATCGAGCAGAACGATGTCGAAGCGATCCGGAGCAAACTTTTCCATCGCCACCTGACCGTCGGCGGCGGAGACAACGTCAAACCCTTCCCGTTCGAGGCCGATTGTCAGGGCGTCAATGAAGGACTCTTCATCTTCGACTAACAGGACGCGGAGACGCTCAGCCACAGAGACTCACTACGCACTAGTGAGTGGGAGGTCCAACGTAAATGTCGAACCTTCACCCTCGCGGGAAACGACGCTGACGTGGCCACCATGATTTTGGGCCACGTGGCGAACAATCGAGAGACCTAAACCGGTGCCACCAGTTTGACGAGAGCGTCCCTGGTCGACACGGTAGAAACGCTCGAAAATTCGCTCTAGATCCCGGGCGGGAATACCAACACCTTGGTCGGAGACGGTGATTCGGGCTAGACCGTAAGGCCCGGTCTCGTCGCTGCCATCGGCGCGCACGGCGCCGATGGTGACGGTGCCGCCATCGGGGGAGTACGTCACGGCATTTTCGAGCAGGGCGTGTATGGCGGAAACCAACTGGCGGCGATCACCAGTTACGAGCAGTGGCGTTGGTGGCTCGGTGAAGGTCAGTTTCAAACCCCGCTGATCGGCGGCCGTGCGAATTCGTTCGATGGCTTCGGCCACAAAGAGTCCCACGGGAATGGGGTCACGAACGGGTTGCCCCTCACTCTCGAGACGCGAGAGGTCCAAGAGGTCTTCAATGATGCGGTTTACGCGGAATGCCTCGGTGTGGATGCGCTCGGTAAGTCGCTGGGCAATGGAGGGATCGCGTTCGTACTGCAACGTTTCGGCCAGGAGGCCAAGCGCCCCCATTGGTGTCTTGAGTTCGTGAGAGACGTTGGCGATGAAGTCGCGTCGAATATCTTCGAGACGCTTGCGTTCCGTGACGTCTTCAATAATGGCCAACACGCCCAATGGACGGACGCCGTCACCAATCACGGTGGCCCGCAGTTGCAACGTGCGACGCGGTGGGCCGTAGATATCCAAGATCCGTTCGCTGGCCCCCAGGCGCCAACCCTCACCAAGTACTTCCGTGACGGCCTGGGCGGCGAGCGCGTCACCGTAGCGACTCGACATGAGCTCTTCGGCATTGGCGTTTCGGTAGACAACGGTCCCAACTTCATCACAGAGGACGAGTCCGACCGAAAGAACCTCGAGGCTGCGACGGAGGCGTTCGGCATTGGCCGCCGATTCGTTGACGGCGGTAGTGGCGGCTCCGGTGGCGTCTTCTAGAAACGAGAGTGCCGTTTCAACCTTGCCGTTGTCGTCACCTCGCGCCACACCCAGTCGCTCGGCGAGCGCACCGAGTCGTTGGGCAATAGCTCGATTGCCACGACGTCGCCAAATCAAAATGCCGAGTAAGACGCCGAGGAGTAAGACACCCAGAGCCGCGCCGTACAGGGCGATGGCGGGCCAGGTGGCGACGACGTTGGTGCGAGCCCAATGGAACATGGTTTTATTCTCTCACGGCGCGACCGTTAGGCGACTCCTTCCACTAAAAGAAAAAGGAGACTTGGTATGCGTTTTGCCGATGTTCATCTCGCCCCTTCCCCCACGGCACTCCCGGGTTCGGCCGTGTTGCAACAAATGGCCAACGGCCTAGCGGCCTGGGCTCTGATAGGGGCGCTGGTGGCCTTTGTTGTTGGCGCGGCGATGTGGGCCCTGGGAAGCCATGCGCAAAATATGCATCAATCGTCAACTGGTCGTCGCGCCGTCGTCACATCGGTGGCTGCGGCGATACTCATTGGCGCGGCGCCGACCATCGTGAACTTCTTCTTCCACGCCGGTGGGGCCGTTCGGTGATTGGTCTGTGGAGCTGTTTGGCGTCACCAGTTAATTGCGTCACGAGTGAATCACTCACCGGCGTCGGTGGCTCGATTGTCTCGTCGTTGGCTTCGTGGGTGACGGGTGACGCCCCGACGTGGCTGGCCGCGACGGGGACGCTCATGGCCCAAACGACCGCGCCGCACATTGTGACTACGTACGTCGAGCAGGAGTACGTGCGAGTGGCTTCTCTGAGTCCGCTTATTGCGCTCGTGGCGTTATCCGCCAGCGTCCTGCACGGACTCTGGCGTAACGATGGCGCGAGCCTGATTCGTCACGCCGCGACGTTCTTGCCACTCGGGATTATGGCCACGTTGATCGGACCAACGCTGGCTACCTTGATCTTGCGCATCACTGACGGTCTGGCGAGTGCGGTGAGTGGAGACGTGGCGAAAGAGTTGTCGGGGGTCTCTAGTCAGCTCCACGTCGTCGCGCCGACGTTTTCCATGTTTGCGATGACGCTGCTCTGTTTGATCGCCGCACTGGTGCTGTGGGTGGAACTGATCCTTCGCAATATTGTGCTCGCCCTCCTGCTCTGCACGATGCCCCTCGTTCTCGCGGCGCTGATCTGGACACCGGCCCGCCGCGTGGCCGGCCGCCTCGTGGAAGCCTTCGTGGCAGTGGCGCTGAGCAAGGTGGCCGTGGTCTTGGCCCTGAGTCTCGGCCTCTCCGGGTTGGCCTCCAGCAATGGTGCGTCGATGGTGTTTGGGGTGGCCACGTTGGCGTTAGCGGCCTTTACGCCCTACCTCGTGTTACGGATAGTGCCCATCGCGAGCCACGCCGCCGTTCATACGTTCGAAGGTCTTCGCCAGCGGGCGCTCAATTCGGCAGCCGGAGTGAGTGGTCACCCGATGGCACAGGCGGCAGCTCGGGTGCTGCCCACCAAGATGCCCTCGACGCCCGAGCCACCGGAGGATCTCGGTCTTCCAATGTGGGAGGGCGTGACGGAACACCCGATGCCACCAATCAATGACGGTCCGAGGCCACCCGCGCCGATCATTCCCCCTCCGGTGCGTACCGGGCGTCCCGTGGTCCTGCGGGACGAGATGGGGCCCGTGATGGGATGGGTGTGGGATGACGAGTAATCCTCTGGCCCTGCGGCGTGAGAGTAACCAGATCCTGCGCTACGGCGGGATCCCCGTAGCGGGAGCCATCCTGGGTGGTGTTAGCGCGCTCGCGCTCATGGTGTCGGGCCGCGGGACGATTGGCAGCGCGCTCCTGGTTCTTGGTGCCTCCGCTCTACTTTTTGTGCCGCTTGACGGCGAGGCGCTCGGTACGTGGTCGGCCATCATTCTTCGCTTCTTCTCGCGCTCGCGCTGGACCGCCTGTCGTTACGAACACGAAGGCCCCGACACGCACCTCACCTTGCGTGGTCGTCGAAAGCAACGCTGGGCCACGGCTAGGTTTCTCGGCCGCAGCGACCTTACCGATAGCGCGGGCTCCTACTGGCGAGACTTCGAGTCAATGCTTCGCCGGCTCGCTGCCTTCGATGAACCGACGAGGTTCGCTCTCTACGACTATCACGTCGATGAAACTCCAACGGCATCACTCTGGGTCGATAGAGAGGTGGCGTGGTCCGCCCCCTGGCAGACGGCCAGTGCGCCTCGCCCGTGGGCCCTCGACTCTGGTTGGTTTCGTGAAGAGTGGTCGTACGTTCGTGACGCCACACACTTTGTGGCCGTAGTCCGCGTGACGGCCGACAGTGTCGCGGTCAGCAATCTGTTCGATCGGCTTCGCTCGCCCACCGCCGAGTGGGAAGTCTCACTACATGGCGAAGTCGTGCCCCGGCGTAGTGCGTTACGCCGCGTGCGACGAGCTAGTCACGCCACGAGAAGCGACGACCAGCTATCTCGCACGTTCGGGTTTTTGCCATCAGCGCAGCGGGGAATGGAGCATCGTGCGGTGGTGGAGCGCGAGCACCTCGTTGCTCAAGGTGACGCCCTCGTTAAAATTGCCCTCCTCCTCACGTGTCGCGCCACGTCGTTGTCCGAACTACGCCATCGTGTGCGGGCCGCAGTGGCGCACGCTCGCACGGCCGGGGTCAAGGTGCAGCGGGGTTGGG
The DNA here is from genome assembly GCA_937894805.1 of uncultured Acidimicrobiaceae bacterium. Taxonomy (GTDB): domain Bacteria; phylum Actinomycetota; class Acidimicrobiia; order Acidimicrobiales; family RAAP-2; genus RAAP-2. The sequence goes on from CALAYR010000093.1 coordinate 4,446, forward strand.
GCTCCCAGATTGACTGGTTTGTGCTCATCCATGGTGGTGGCGAGTGAGGGGACCTTGGACCCACTGGGCCACAAGTTCACAACTAACTACCTTTCGGCTCCCACTCCATGACGCTGGCACGGGACTGCTCGGTGCCCCGCTCGGTCGCGCCATTCGGGGTACGCAATTCGTATTCGATCCCTTTGACGCCTATCGCGCCGGCATTGTCACTAGTCCCAATGTGGCGGTGATCGGCAGTATTGGGGCCGGGAAGAGCACCGTGGTGAAGATGATGGTCGCTCGGGGCCTAACGCGCAATCGGTCGGCCGTCATCTTGGATCCCAAAGGTGAGTATGGCGTGCTGGCCAGTGCCCACGGGGGCGTCGTGGTTGAGCTCGGTTCGAACTCCTGGTGGAACCCATTTGTTGCCAGCGAGAGCGACAATCTTAATTTCTTGACGGCTCTCATCAGTACGGCGAGAGGGGAGCACCTGAGCGATGTCGAGCGGGCTCGGTTGGAACAGGCGTGGATAAATGGCGCATGTTCCATCAGCGCACGACCATTGGAGCGGTTGTGGCATACCTGTAGTGACGATGATGACGTCATGGCCGCGACCGTTCGTCGGTTTGTCGTAGGCGACCTCGCGGGTTTGATTGATGGCGAGGGTCCATCTCTCTCGAATACGGCGGCCCTTGTCGTTCTGGACATGTCGCGGTGGTGGCTGTCCGAGTCGCTCGCGGTCGCAGCTTTGGTTGGATGGAATCTGGCCCACCATCGCCTCGCCGATCCATTAATACCGGGGTACCTCGTTATTGACGAAGCCTGGGCCCTGTTGCAAAATGATTTTGCAACGACGTGGCTGCAAGGGGCGTGGAAATTGGCCCGGGCCCGCGGCATCGCCAACGTGGCAGTGGTTCATCGGCTGCTTGACGCTGACGGTGCTGGTGACTTCGGATCAGCGAGTCGCTCACGGGCCGTGGGTCTTCTTCGGGACTGCTCGACCTACTTCTTGTTTCGTCACGCCGAAGGAGACCTCGTTACGGTTAAGGAGACCATTGGCTTAAGCGAACTTGAATCGCAGTATTTGGTAGCCCTACCTCGGGGTAGCGCGCTGGTGCGATACGCCACATCGAGCAGCGTCGTCCTTCTCGAGCCGACCGTTGATGATCAGCCGCTGGTCGACTCCGACGGAGCGATGCGTTGAGTGCGAGGTTGGCGCTGCATCGACGACGAGAAACGCCGTCACTAGGACGCCGGGTCTTTGGGGGAGTGTCCATTCCCCCCACGCTGCACGTACCGCCGCGTTCGTCACTCCTCGTCGTTGGTCCGACCCAGGTGGGTAAAACCACGGCGCTCGTGATGCCCGCGATTCTTCGCTGGCACGGACCGGTGGTGGTCACGTCCGTGAAGCACGACGTGTTCGAGGTCACCGGCGCGTGGCGGTCACTGCTAGGTGTGACTCGAGTCATTGACCCCGCTAGCGATTCCGGCCTGACGTGGGACCCGCTGGAGGGGGTGACATCACTACGGTCGGGTTTGGCACTCGCTCGTGACCTCGTGCTCACAGGGAAGGACCGCAGCTCGGCCGAATCGGAGTTTTGGAATGCGCTGGCGGTAAAGAGCTTGGGCGCAATCATGGCGGCCATCGTCAGTCGCGAGGGAACCATCTTTGATGTGCGCTCGCTGATTGAGTCCCGCCGGTTCGCCTCCTTGCGAGACGATGCTCTCGAACCTGATGCCGATGCGATTCTCGCCACCCTGGAGTTCATGGAGCCCCGAACTCAAGATGCCGTGTGCGCCACCATGGAGGCCATGCTTCTGCCCTGGCAGATCTCCCAACCGTTGGCCCGCGTTCGCGACGTGCTCGACGGTGAGAACTCGCTCTACCTCTGTGCTCCCCGGACCGATCACCGTCACTACGAAGGTCTCTTTCGGGGAGCTCTTCGGACCGTGCTGGACGAACAGGAACGCCGAGCCAGTGCAGGTCGAGCTCCTCAGTTACTACTTGTGCTCGATGAGGCGGCCTCGATTGCACCACTCGAGGATCTCGACCAGATTGCGGCCACCGTGAGTGGACTCAACGTGACCCTGGTGACCGTTTTCCAAGATTTCGCCCAAGTGCGGGCTCGCTGGGCTGACAAGGCCGCCACGGTAGTGAATAATCACACCACGAGGATCGTCTTTGGGGGACTCGTCGATTCCCACGTCGGGGAGTTTCTGCCCAGCGTGTTGGAACCAGCTCAGAAGGACCGGCCCGTCAATGTGGACTATCTCCGGCGACTGGGTCGGGGGTATGCCATTGTCATTAGCGGGGGACTGCCGAGAATGCGCGTTCGCGTCGTTCCCTGGTTCCGTGATCGACGTCTACGGTGGCGGGGGCAGTCCCGAATCTAGGTACGATGCCTACATGGTCCACTACGACCCCTCCGAACCAGGTTGGTCCGCTAATCCCGGTCCACTCTTTGATCAGTTGCGCGAAGAGAATCCCGTCCACTTCACTCCCGCTGGCTATTGGGTGGTCACCAAGCACGCGGACGCCAACGCAATCTTGCGACACAAGGGGGCCTCAGCCGACGCCCTCAATGGTGACCCCGCGAAAGCGCCCAAGGGTATGCGACGCGATTCTCGTGCCGAGGAACTGCAGAACATTCGATTGACGGGAATCGACAATCGCCCCTTCCTCTTTCGAGACGCCCCTGACCACACTCGTTTGCGAGGTCTCGTGCAGCGGGCCTTCACGCCCCGACGAGTTAACGAATTGCGACCTTTTATTGAAGAGCGCACGCGGGCGATAATTGCCAACCATCTCAACGGTGACCCGTTTGACGCTGTCCGGGAGTTGGCGTGGGCTATTCCCGTGGCCGTGATTTGCGAGATGCTCGATATCCCCGATGAGGACCACGAGCGATTCGAACAAGAGTCGGCCATGTTGGCGCGCGGCCTAGACCCCGATTTCTTACTTTCGGATGAAGACCGGGCCGCTCGTGATCAAGCCATCTTGCACTTCGGTCTCTACTTCCACGACCTCTTTGCGAAGCGTCGCGCTAACCCCGGTGACGATTTACTGAGCGCCTTGGTGGCCGCCCGTGATGGCGAAGACTCACTTACTGAAGGTGAGCTGTTGAGCACGGCCATCTTGCTGTTGGTGGCGGGCCACGAAACAACGATGAACTTGATTTCCGGTTCACTGTTGGCGCTGGCGCAAGACCCCGTGGCCCAAGAACGGCTCCGGACTCACCCCGAACTCGATCGCACCGCGACGGACGAGTTCTTGCGCATCGTCTCGCCAGTGCAGCTCACGGGTCGGACGTTGACCGAAGACATTGAGATCCCCGGGGCCGTCTTGGATAAGGGCAGCCTGGTCTTCATTCTCATTGGCAGTGCGAACCGTGACCCCGAGGTCTTTACCAATCCCACCGAGTTGATTCTCGATCGTGAGCCGAACCCTCACCTCGGTTTTGGATTTGGCATGCACCACTGTCTCGGCGCACCCCTCGCGCGACTCGAGTCGAGCATTGTGTTGCGCGAGTTACTCAACGCCACAACATCCTTCACGTTGGCCGAACCAGAGGTTCGCTATCGCCCCAACATCGTGCTGCGGGGCCTTGAGACCCTGCCTTTGACCCTGCATTCGTGACCATCGCTCTCGCCGTTGACGTCGGCGCGACTGCGATCAAGTGGCAGCCTTTTAATGATGACGGTGAGGTGCGTTCAGCTCGACGCCGTCGAACTCCTTCGCCTTGTCACCCCGATGCGCTACTCGACATCATCGGGGAGCGAGCAAAGTTCCACCAGGCCACGTTCGTAGCGGTGGGCTTTCCCGGTGACGTCATTGATGGTGTCGTCACCGATCCCGCCAATCTCGCACGGGTAGCGGGACCCGGTTCGCCCGTTGATAGTGCCGTGGCCCAAGCGTGGGAGGCCTTTCCCCTGCGCGAAAGAATTGTGGAAAGCACAGGGGCTCGCTGCCTGGTGGTCAATGACGCCGTGGCGACGGCCGCCGGTTGCGACGTGCAACGGGGTCGTCATCTCGTCATCACGCTCGGAACGGGATTAGGCGTGGCGCTCGCCGCCGACGGCATGCTCCTCAATATCGATGATGTGGGTGGACGCATGTTTGGCGAGTTGACATTTGATGAGACCGTGGGTGAAGCGTCCCGGGCCCAAGATCCAATCTTGTGGATTCAGAGTGTCGTTGCGACAATTGCGCATCTGCGCGAACAGTTCGATGTTGGAACTATTCATGTTGCGGGTGGCAACGCCAAGCGACTCTCACCACAGGAGTTCGCGTGGCTGAACCTTCCTGTAATTATCGAGCGATCAATGCCCGCACTGGTAGGCCTTAATCGCCTCCGGTTGGCCTATCCCTCGGCGTAGGGATACGTAGAGAGTTACGGCGCACGCAGATGCGTCGTTGGGGTTGTCGAGTAATTCGACAAATACACTCCTTCTCTATGGAAACCACCACAATTCGCGTCGGCCTGCTTGCATACGGAGCCATTGGACATGAGCACAACCAAGCAGTCCAAAACACCGTCGGACTCGAACTGTTGGCGGTCTGCGACACCAATCCCGAGCGTGTCCAAGCGGCACTAGAGCTGGCCCCTGAAGCGACGGCCTTCAGCGACGCCACAGCAATGTTGGACTCGGGACTTCTTGACCTCGTGGTTATCTCCACCCCACCCAACAGCCACTACCAGTGGGCCAAGGAGTCGCTGCTGCGAGGCATTCACGTCGTCCTCGAAAAGCCCATGGCGTTGACTGCTGATCAGTGTGATGAGTTAATCCTGCTGGCGTCGGAAAAGGGTCTCATGCTGGTGGTGTACCAGAACCGCCGATTTGACGACGACTTTGTCACCATGCGCGAAATCATTCGCTCCGGTGAAATCGGTGAGGTCTATCACTACGACAGTTTTGTTGGCGGGTACTCACGGCCTTGCGACTACTGGCACTCTGATGTTGAGGTTTCGGGTGGTGCCATTTTTGACTGGGGTAGTCACTTCATCGACCAGATTTTGAACATCATTCCCGATGACGTGGCCCACGTCAGTGGTCAGAACCACAAGCGGGTGTGGAACCACGTCACCAATGCGGACCACGCACACGTCACCGTGACCTTTACGTCGGGCAAGCAAGCCACCTTCGTTCACTCTGATCTTGCGGCGGCTCGCAAGCCCAAGTTCTACGTGCTGGGCACCGAAGGTGCCATCATCGGTGATTGGGACCCCGCGGGCGAACCGGCCGTCGCCGACCTGCCCGCGATTTTGACTGTGCATCACGTTGACGGAACGTCACGTGTTGCGCCGTCGCGACCATTGGAGCCTCATACCTTCCACTGCTCCATTGTTGAGTACATCAACAACGGAACACCGATGGAGATAAACGCCATCCAGTCGCGCAATGTTGTGGCCATCATGCAAGCGGCCGAGCAGTCGGCCGTGCAAAACGCCACGCCAGTTGCGCCAGTACTTCGCCGGTCGTAGTCAGTGGCCATTAACTGGGGCTTCTTAGGTGCCGGCTTTGTAGCGAGTCGTGGTTTAGCTCCCGCCGTTCATGCGTCACGTGGAGCCAACCTCTATGCCGTGGCTAGCCGTGACGAGCAACGCTCAGCGACTCTTGAACCGGAACGAGTTCACGCTTCGTATGAGGAGTTGTTGGCTGACGAGCGTGTGGATGCCGTGTACATCAGCCTGTCCAACAGCCAACATCTGGAGTGGGTGACGAAGTCGCTCGAGGCTGGCAAGCACGTACTCTGCGAAAAGCCTCTCGGGCTCAACGCGCTAGAAACAGCAGCGATGTTTGATGCGGCGTCGACTAATGGTCGCCTTCTCGTCGAAGCCGTGTGGGGCAGATGGCATCCGCGTTTCGCACGGATTGTTGAATTGGTTGCGAATGGTGACGTTGGAGACCTCGAACATGTGGAGACGGCATTCACATTCACGTCGGAGATGATCGACAACTATCGACTCCTGCCGGAGATGGGCGGCGGGGCACTACTGGATGTGGGCTGTTACCAGACCCACGCCTGGGTGGCGCTGACCGAAGGTGCCCCTGAGTTATCAATCACTGAACTGGACCGCACGGTCGGTCCAACGGGCATTGATCTGACCACCGATGTCAGCGTGGTGATGAATAACAACATCACCGCACACGCGATTAGTTCGTTCGCCTTGCCGAGTCATCAACAGTTCGTGGTGCGAGGAACGCACGGTGAGATCAGTACTGCGGCGGGGGAGGCCTTCACAACGTGGAATGAAGCCAGCTCGCTACTCGTTAATGGGGTGCTCGAAGAGTTTCCCGTCACCAACGCCTTCGTGGAGATGGTGGAGAACGTCAGTGGAGTTATTGACGGTGAGAGTGGATGGGTAGTTTCCGGTGCAGATTCAATCCGCGTGGCGGCCATTCTTGATTCCATCGCAAATCATCCGTAACTTCTCGATGGTCGTTGCCCTGCCTGCGCCGCCCACCTAAGGATTCGGCGCCCACTCAAGAACGTTCCACCCAGAGAAAACTGGGTAAATGGCGGCTCGGTGGCTCTGCTAACATTTCCTCCTTGCATCATTGCGGCTGTAGCTCAGCGGATTAGAGCATCGGTCTACGGAACCGAGGGTCGGGGGTTCGAATCCCTCCAGCCGCACCATTTCGCAAAACCAGAATTGAACGCAACAGGCGTGAAATTTGGGAGTCAGGGCGTCCGGAATTGCTTGACATTCCAAGTTGCCCTTTTATAGTCTCTCCCTAAGAAGGGGAGTATCCCACGAGGCCCGTCGTCATCACGGTGTTTTGCACCCGGCGCGGCCAGCTGTGTAGCTGCAGCGGAGAGACCTTCCGAGAATCAATGAAACGTTCCGAGATCCGGAACCCGATTCACGGAGGTCACCATGTCCCGTATCAGCCCCCTACGCCAACTCTGGTTGGCGTTCCCACCTCAAGACTGTGATGGCATCGCTGTCGCGAGTGCCCACTGATCGAGAGTTGTGACCACCATGCTGGCAAATACCGCGTCTTCTAATTTCGTCGACCTCGACATCTCTCTCACCGCTTGGCTGTGGCTCGCCGCAGTCATCGTGACGCTGTTGGCAATCGACCTCTATAGGAACCGAGATGCACGCGACCCCTCGCCTCGACAGGCCGCATTGGAGTCGATGGCCTGGGTGGCATGCGGTTTGGGCTTTTCGATTTTCATCGCGATTGCCTACGGTCAACAAGCCTTCGGTGAATACATCAGTGGCTACCTGATTGAAGAGTCGCTCAGTGTCGACAACGTCTTTGTCTGGTCGATGCTGTTCTCAGCCATGGCAATCCCATTGCGCTACCAACACCGAGTCTTGTTCTGGGGCATCGTCGGAGCCATCGTGATGCGCGCGGTCTTCATCGTGGTGGGAAGCGCGCTGCTCGGTCATTTCTGGTGGCTACTGATTGTCTTTGGTGTATTCCTGGTCTACACCGGTGTGCAAGTGTTCCGCCACCGTAGCGACGAGGAAGAGCAGAGCGGGACCCCCGGAATGGAGCTCCTCAGCAAAGTTATGCCGATCAGTGAGCAGCTTGACGGGCAGAAGTTCTTCACTCGGTTGAATGGTCGTCGAGCGGCCACTCCGTTGCTGGCGGCGTGTGTTGCCTTGTCGATAGCCGACGTGGTTTTCGCGGTGGACTCGGTGCCGGCAATCTTGGCTGTCTCGAAGGAGCCCTACATCGTGTTTGCGTCAAACGCTTTCGCGATTCTTGGACTACGCGCCATGTACTTCCTCCTAGCGAATGCGAAGGAGCGCTTCCATTTCCTCTCCCATGCCTTGGGCGGAATCCTCGTCTTCGTCGGCATCAAGATGACAATCTCACACTGGGTACATCTCAACACCTACTTTTCACTCATGATCATCGTCGCCATGTTGGCGACGGCCATCACCTTGAGTTTGAGGCGGGAACGTTTGGGTCGTAATTCGATCTAGTTGGTGAACTTGTCGAGTTGGCTAGTTGCCTAGCCCAAGTCAGCGAACAACCCAGTATTAGCGATTTGTGATTCGTGCTGGGCTAGGGGGAACACGGCGGGCGTCACCGAACCGAATCTTGGCGTAGATGCGCCGAGCTGGACGGGACCATCGGAACGTCCGTGTGGCCAGAAGGTCAATCTGATTGGCACTTACTCGGGTTGGAATCATGGTGCGGGGTAGCGGTGCGTCGACCATCTCGACCATGCGGGCGTGTGATTCGCGAAGGGCTCGAGTGAGCTGAGCCACCTCGGCGTGTGCTTCATCAAGGGCACTTTGCAATTCGATAATCAATGCATCGTTCCGGTCACTCATATGTTCCCCTATTTGACTAACTCAATAAAGCGATCAACAGAGCGGTCGTAGGAAAAGTTCTCACGGAGATACTCCCGACCGACGGCCGCGCGCTCGAGTCGATTGCTGGCATTGAAGACATCGCGAAAGTTAGCAACTGCGTGCTCGTGGTTGGGCTCAGCCCACAGCGCATTCGCGGGGTAGGGGCGCGATCCATCGCCCACCCTGGTCATTTGATAGTCCGTGAGCCACGCACTTTCCGGGAGGAGAAAGTCCGTGGGTCCGGAGTAGTTGGTGGAAATCACCGGTGTGCCGGCTGCGACAGCGGTGGCGATATTTAACCCGAAGCCCTCAGAGCGGTGGAGAGAGACGAAGCAGTCGGCCTGAGCAATCTCGGCGGTGGCGATTGGCAAGCTTCTGATGGCGTCAATGATCTCAATGTCATCACGCCCACCTTTGGCCGCTACGAGCTGGGCGAAGTCTTCGGGATGACGATTCGAATTCATGGTGCGGATGACTAGTCGAGTTTCACCTTCGGTGGGGAAGGCGTCACGGTAGGCCGCGATGGCACCAAAGGGATTCTTGCGTTGAAAAATTGAGTTGGCGTCGTATGTGTAGAAGAAGGTGAAGCGTTCATCGAATCCAACGCTCCTTCGATCTGGCAAGTGGTCTTTTTGAACGAGTGGAATCTCCATGATGGTCTTGTGTACCGGAATAGGCGAGACGGCCGCAATGGCCTGCTGCATGAAGGTCGACGCGGCCCAAATCTCGTCGAAGTATTGGAAGACTGGCGAATATGTGCGAGGGAACTCTTCGAGTTCCCAAAACCACACTCCGATATTTCGCCGTCCTGGTTCGCGACGGATTCCGTGGCGCTGAATGACGGGAGTGACCGCATCGGCGTTGACGGCAACAATGGAATTCGTGAAACGAAGATTGGTGTGGACGGGACTTTTGAACGAGCCTCGACCATTCGCCAGCTCTGCGGTTTCGCCGACAAAGTGGAGCGGGAAGCCCGTTCCGAGAAGCGCAGAGGCGGTACGGCGACTGGCCTCTCCGAGACCAATTCCTGCGTGAAAGTAGCCGACCACGTTGAATCCCCGAGGATTGAGGGCTACGGCCGTTTCGTCGAGCAGTTGTAATCCTTCTTCACAGAGCTGCTGAACATCCTTGGGAATCCAAGGGTTACCCTTCGCCCATTTAAGAAATCCCACTGCTCCACTTCCACAGGGCAGAACAAAGGTTGCTTGAAAATCCTGACGCTGTACCCACATGTCTCGCAATAACGTTGGAACCAGACGCCAGTGGGCTCCGAGAGTGATGGTGACCCACTCTTCGAAGGCGGCCGTCTCCTCGTGAGAAAAGGGATTCGGCGGTATGGCGTGTGGGGAACGTAAGACCGCCGATCGGTAGGCCTGACGAATCATGCGGTCGAGGGGCACCCCTCCTGCTGAGGTTCCCCAGCTGTAAGGCGTGGTCACTCGACTGCTGAACTCGTGGGCATTGAGATCATCAACGTAGTTGGCCACAATTTCAGGCAGTGCCGGATACTGGTGGACACTCACGCGAGGATTCTCACCCGCGTGGCGCGTCAACTTCAATGGCGTCCGAGGATCAAATCCGCTGAAGTGAAAGAAGTAGAGCGGTTCGCGGTTGATGAGGTACGAACCGGCAGTATCACTTTCAACAATTCGCTCATGCAGATTCCAATACGCGACATTCAGTCCAGGTGAGTCGAGAATCGCCACATCAGTGAAAGCCGGTGCAAAGTCCACTAAACGTTGATCGGTGAAGAGAGCCGAATCAAGATCAACCACCGCATCGGTCAACAGACGCTCGCCCCACCAATTTAAGAACTCCCGCGCACGCGGAGTAACTCCAATGAATCCCAGGTTGTAGATACCCGCATGGCGAATGACGGCCTCACTGGGACCCATGGCGTCGCGGGGGTAGGCCGTTAGTGCGTGCGGCGTCAGTGCCACGGCGTGCTCGTCGAGGCTCCAGCGAACGGGAGAAAGTGGTGCGAATAGCCGGATGTCGGGATCGATATACCAAACTTGATCAAAGCCCTGGTCGAGTAATTGAGAGAGCAGCCAGGGTTTGAGAGCAGTGGCAAACTCGGTGACGTCGTACATCGCGGCCATTTTCGAGAGTTCGCCTTGTGGCAACCGGAGCTTGCCAACAGACATCCGTCCGTCGTTTCGTTCGAGTGATGGGTCATCGGCAATCAACGTGACCATGGAGGCTTCAGGGTGCCAGCGTTCCACTGACTCCTCGAGCCCCATGGCCTGCGCCAGATAGTTACCCGCAACGATGGTGCAGATGGCGATACGGGGCGATTGGGCCGGTTGCGTGCCGAGAGCCAGCTGACGAATTTCCTCATATGTCTTACGCCGGAAAGAAGCGAGTTCGCGTAGGCGAGCTTGGTGCCGTACAGAGATTGCCTGGCTCGTTACGCGCCCGAGCGCAGCTGTCAAGCTGCCACTGGAAATGGGTGCTTCCACTACTTCGCCAGGCGTGGCACTGATAATCAGCGAGCCTTCGCCCTTGCGTCGGGTGTAGCTGTTTGAACTCACAAAGACGCACGGGCGTCCCGCGGCAGTGGCAAACACCACGGGGTGGTAGCGACTGGAAATCACTACGTGGGAATTTGAGACGATTCGGGCAATCCGTCGAGTGTCTGCTTGTTCAACGATGGATACCGAAACATTCGGAGCGATCTGCTTCGCGTATTCCACAATTTGCTGTGAGACCCACTCGTCGGAACCTTCGATATCGGCATGGAGTTTCCAAGTCTGAGGCAATACCTTCACATCAAAACCACCAATGCTGGCGTAGTCCAGTGCTTCATGCATCAACGTTTCGCAAGACGCGGGCTCGGCTCGCCAGAGATGCGTATCTATAGAAAGTAGAACGTGCGGCTTGACGACTGGATCCACGCGCGTCACGCACAGCTCCAATGCGTCATCACCAGTCATGCGCAAAGTTGCATCTGGAATGCCCATGTCAACTAGTTCGCGCCACGAAGTCAGCTCGCGAATGCCAACGAGCGTCGCGTTAGCGAGTATTTCGTTAACGGCCGTACGCTCGTCTTCGGCTAAGAATGGTCCAATCGATTGAGACATCAAGACAACGGGCACCCCATACCTACGAGCCAGTCGGCTTATGGCCAGTCGTTCGAGGATGAGGGAGGAAAAGCCCGCAGCCAGGTTTCCACCACCGGCAATCAAGACAAGCGAGGCCCCTCGCATGGCTGCTTGAAGATCGGCGTCAACGACGTCGTCGGAGAGGGCGTGCTCAAGAGCGGGAAGTTGTGTCGCCACACCGGTGTTGGCGAACGTAAACCCCTTGACACCGGACATGCCGTAGCGACTCTGGGCAATAGCGGGGTTTTCAACGATGGCAGTGACATCGCATTCACCCGGTCCACTGAGATATTCGACGGCCACTTGGAACATGGCTTCGTCACCCAAGTGAAATTCGTCGGTGCGGCAGACATCACCCAACACCAACACGGAAGGTCTCATCTTGCGAGAACCTTACTAGCCCTAAAAGTCATAGCGAGAACCCACGCTAATGGCTTTCTATAAGTAGTAAGTGGTGCGCAGTTCATGAGCTTCTTTCGGATACGTACTCCGAGCTATTTCCCAGGCGGTGCGCAGTTCAGAGGGTGGCATCTCTTCAATCATGTCGTCTAGTAGCAGGATGGAGCCAACCCCTTTATCTGCAAGTTCCAGTGATTTGATTTGCGCCAGACTCAGGGCGCTTTCGAAGCGAGTGGAGACCGGCTCGAGTTGGCCGGTAAAGGCGAAGTTGGTCATCGTCATCAAGCACTTGAGGCAGACACCACAGTTGAGGGGGCGATCGGCCTCCCAGCACACGCGGAGAAACGCCTGAGCGACAGGTTGTTTGGCGACAATGGCGGCCTTCATGTTGCGCCGAGTCTCGCCGGGTGGTTGGCCGATGGCCATGTGGCGTGATGACCATGATTGCTGAACGTCGTTGCGGTTAGACGGTTGGAACTGGCTGGTCGATTCGCGATGCCCCCCGGCCAACCACGCCTCTTTCAAACGTGGCGCGCACAGAAGCCCGAGGCTTGAAAACACAGAACTGTGCGTGAAGTCCCAACCAGCGAGTGGATCGAGGAGTGTGCGGGCGTTGGTTGAAAGGTGCCACAATGGTTTCCCTACGCGCTCGGCTGCTTTCACGGTCTCAGCCCAAATGGCCCGCTGGGGTTCATTGGCGTAGGGGGGATCGATGAATTCGAGACCAAGCAGTACGCCAACCTCATCAAAGTTCTCGTAGAGGGCGCTCAGCGAGTCGACACCACGAGAAAACCAAATACCAATTTTTGATGATCGCCGTGTCGCACGGACAGTCTTAATTCGTCGCGCCGTAATGCGGCGGTCCTCTCCGGCCAGGAGCGCCGCGCCTTGCTCGGCCCCTCTGAGTGCGACACCATCAACGCACCCATCCATAAACATGAGTCGATTAGTGACCCAGGCGACGACTGAAGCAATCGGAAGAAATGGTGTCAAAGTCCTGTCAACATCGCGTCGCGATGCATTGTGCAGGCGCAATTCAACCCGCGTATCAATTTCGAGTTGCGCGCAGCGCACATGAGCAGTGTTGATAACGACACCATCGTGACGCCGAACTCCCTCGTGGGTCCAAATAATGGCCTCGGTACGTTCGTCGCTCTGCACTCGGTAACTCTAAATCCTTACCGACGGTGCAACCTCAGGGGCTGAACAAGTGATTCACCGGAGCCTCTACTATTTCGCCATGGCATCAAACCTTCCTTCATTCGACAGACCGAGCGCACCCGCTGTCGAATTCTTCAAGGAACAGGGCTGGGTATTGATTGACAGCTTGAACGCAGAGCAGACGAAACAACTACAGATCTGGGTCGATGAGGTTGCCTCGTGGCCTTTAGGTGGTGGGGAGTGGATACACCACCGTGAAATGACTGAATCCGGTCCGCAGTTAGCTCGTACCGAGAATTTCACACCGTTTCACGATGGCCTGCGAGGGCTCTTGCGGACAGGTGCCATGCTCGAAGTCGCCTCAGCCCTCCTAGGCGAGGAGGCGGTGCTCTACAAGGAGAAGGTCAACTACAAGTTGACTGGTGGAGCCGGTTTTGCTCCCCATCAAGATGCGCCGGCCTATCGATTTATTGAGAATCACATTTCCTGCATGGTGGCGGTGGACGACTCCACGCAGGAGAACGGCTGCCTCGATGTGGTGAGTGCGCGTTACGACGCGATTCTCCCCATGGACGAACGAGGCTGTATCACGGCTGACGTTGTTGAGTCGATGACGTGGCTGCCCGCACCAATCAAGGCCGGCCAGACGTTGTGGTTTCACTCCAAAACGCCACACCGCAGTGGGCCCAATACCTCGCCGAAGAATCGACGCGCGCTCTACCCGACGTATAACGCCCTGCGAGAAGGTGATCTTCGCGACGCTTATTACGCCCAGAAACATCTGGAGTGGCAAGAGGCGCGTGACCGTGGCGATAAGCCCGGCCTATCGTTAATCGGAGATTTTCAAGGAGCGTTAATCGATGAGTAGCAACTTGCCTCAAGCGCAGAGTGTCGAAGAAGTCTTTGCTCTTTTCGATCGCCATGGCGAGGTGTACTACGGCGAGAACATCAACCAGAACCAGCACGCCGTGCAGTGCGCCGAACTGGCCCGTCGCGAAGGCGCCAGCCCCGAACTGATCATCGCCACATTGCTCCACGACGTTGGTCACCTCTTGCATCTCGACGTAGGCCTAGTTCACGATCAAGACGTCGATGACGATCACGAAGCAACCGGAGCCAAGTACTTGGCCAAGGTATTCCCACCCCAGGTCACGCGAGCGATTGCCATGCACGTCACGGCCAAGCGGTATCGCTGCGCTGTTGAATCTGGTTACTTCGACACACTGTCCGAAGCATCGGTTTTGAGTTTGGCGGTTCAAGGTGGCCCCTTGACGGCAGACGAGGCCGAGCGGTTTGAGCGCAATCCCGGTAGCAAGGATGCCCTGGCATTACGCGATTGGGATGATCGAGGGAAGTGCATCGAGCTTTCCAGCGAATCCCCCCGTGACTATTTCGAGATGGCGCTCTCTGTAGCGCTCTAAGTGGCGATTTCGTAACTCGTTCGTAATGAAAGAGTCGAAAATCTCTCGAGAATGAAAACAACCCAGAACTAGGATTTTCCAGTTCTCTGTGTATTGACACGAGAGCTCATGGTGCTCGAGTGAGCGTGAATGGGAGATGGTCGTGAAGGTTCTAGTTCTCGGTGGTGATGGATTCTGTGGTTGGCCAACGGCCCTTCACCTGTCAGACATCGGTCACGATGTGATTGTTGTGGACAACTTGAGCCGTCGTGCGATTGACCTCGAGCTCGAAGTCGACTCCCTAACCCCCATTCGTCCTATGGGTGAGCGCATCCGTGTCTGGAAGGAAGTTTCGGGCAAGACGATTCGTTTCGAAAATCTGGACTTAGCCGAGGACTACGACCTCTTTGCTCAGTTGGTTGTGACCGAACGGCCCGACGCCATCGTCCACTTTGGTGAACAGCGCGCCGCACCGTACTCCATGCGCAATATTCCCGCTAAGCGCTACACGATCGACAACAACATTCGTGGAACCCACAACGTCCTTGTCGCAATCGTTGCGTCGGGTCTTGACATTCAGCTCGTTCACCTCGGCACCATGGGTGTTTACGGGTACGGCTGGACTGGCACGACACCAATTCCTGAGGGCTACCTCACCGTCAAGGTGCCGACCGAGGAAGGACTGCTGGACCGTGAGATCTTGCACCCCGCTAACCCCGGTTCGGTGTACCACTTGACCAAGACGATGGACCAGTTGATGTTCGCCTTCTACGCGGCCAATGACCAGATTCGTATTACCGACTTGCACCAGGGCATTGTTTGGGGAACCCAGACGCCACAGACTGCTCTCGACGAGCGCCTGATTAACCGCTTCGACTACGACGGTGACTACGGCACTGTGTTGAACCGGTTCTTGATGCAGGCTGCCATTGGTCACCCCTTGACCGTTCACGGCACTGGTGGTCAGACTCGCGCCTTCATTCACATCCGCGACACGGTTCGTTGCATCGAGATTGCTTTGAACAACCCACCAGCCGCTGGCGAGAAGCCCGCCGTGTTCAACCAGGTAACCGAGACGCATCGCGTTCGTGACTTGGCGGCCATGATTTCCAACCTCACCGGAGTGGAAGTGGCGAACCTGCCGAACCCTCGTCGCGAAGCTGCGGAGAACGAACTCAACGTGAGCCGCGATCGCTTCTTGGCGTTGGGTCTCAACCCCACAACACTCTCCGAGGGTCTTTTGGAAGAAGTGCAGCAGATTGCGGTGAAGTACCGCGATCGAGCCGACACCTCAAAGATTGTCGCCCGTTCAACCTGGCGTGCCGGCATGGAGACTGCTGACGACCTCGTCAAGTAGCTCGTCTTTTTGATGAGAGGCGTACCCATGCGCAGATTTTTAACGATGGCCCTCCTGTCCTCGGGCCTTGTTGTGGGTGTCTCGAGTGCGGTTCGCGTCGCCCCGGCCAACGCCCAGACAGATTGTGGCGCCGTCATACTGCACGGTGCCAATTGGTTGCAGGGTGGTGGCGTCGACGTT
>CALAYR010000094.1 GCA_937894805.1 uncultured Acidimicrobiaceae bacterium
GGCAAAAACCTCATCGAGGTCACGGCCGAGTTCTTCTTCGACGGCCGCCTTCACCTGCTCGAAGGGAACGATGGGGCCGGTGTCGAGGCAGGACCGAAATTCATTGGCCAGCTCCTCGCCAAAGAGACCCGGCGACGAGGCGATGATTTGACCGAACTTTACGAAGGTTCCGCCGGCCAACTCGAAGGCCTCCCGCAGCGGCTTCGCGAAGAGGCCGGCATCGAGCGGCCCTTTCGATGCGTTGCGAATCTGACGAAGCGCAATCGGGCCCACGCGCGGCACGAAGGCTCGCGCAATTTGGGCACCACGGCGTGCCAATTCAACACGGGTGGGGGTCGGAAGGGGTCGCCCGTAGTAGCGGGGGGCGCCCTCAGTGGGCGCTGAGTTCACTCCTCCACCCTAAAGGTGCCGGTGATTTACCCACCCGTACAATGAACGAAAGAGCAGAGGAGTGCCCGTGGAACAACGATTGATTGGTTCGCTTCAAGTTTCATCGGTCGGTCTGGGCTGCAACAACTTCGGCATTCGGCTTGATCAAGCCGGCACCGACAACGTGGTGCACGCCGCCCTCGATCACGGCATCACCTTCTTCGACACGTCCAATACGTACGGCGAGACCCAGTCCGAGGTCTTTTTGGGCCGCGCTCTCGGTGCGCGCCGAGTATCTATTTCGATTGCCTCGAAATTCGGCATGGGCCTCGACGAACGCTTTCCCGACATCAAGTGGAGTGCCCACCCCGACTACGTCGCCTCGGCCTGCGAGGCGTCGCTTCGCCGCCTCGGCACCGACCACATCGATCTCTACCAACTTCACTTTCCCGACGCCGCCACTCCCCTCGAAGACACCATTGCGGCCCTGCAGGCCCTCGTGGCGGCCGGGAAGATTCGTGAGTTCGGCTGCTCCAACTTTGACGCCGCCACGTTGCGCTCGGCCCACGCGGCGGCCCGCGGTCAGCAGCCCTTTCGCAGCGTGCAGAACCAGTACTCCCTCCTAGCGCGCGACCCAGAAGATGGAGTGCTCGCGGCCTGTGACGAACTGGGCTTAGGTCTCCTCCCCTACTACCCCCTGGCGAACGGCATGTTGACCGACAAGTTCGTCCCCGGGGCCCCTCCGGCCGAGGGCACCCGACTCGCCAAGTTGCCGGAGAATCGCCGGGGCCACTGGCTGGGCGAGGAGATGGTGGACCGAGCGAGCGCCGTCCACACCTTTGCCCGCTCCATCAACACTCCCGTCTTGACGTTGGCCTTCTCGTGGCTCCTCAGCCACCCCCAGGTCTCCTCCGTCATCGCCGGAGCGTCCAACGCCGAGCAGATCGCGGCCAACGTGGCGGCCGTAGAAGCGCTGAGCCCTGAGGTCATCGCCGAACTCAACCGCCTCACCGCCTAGCGGCGCCAAACTTCACCAGAACGACGAAAGAGGCACCGGTTTCGTCACACCCCTCGCGGAGTTGACGGCACCGGTGCCCCTAATCGAAGTACGACTTAGCTGTTAGTAACGGCCGCAACCAACTTCGTCAAGGTGTCCTTGGCGTCACCGAACAGAAGAACGGTCTTGGGGTCGAACAGCAGTTCATTCTCGATACCCGCGAAACCAGGGCGCATCGAGCGCTTCAAGAAGACGACGCTCTCGGCCTGATCGGCGTTGATGATGGGCATGCCGTAGATAGGCGAACTCGGGTCGGCCTTGGCCGCAGGGTTCACCGTGTCGTTAGCACCAACGACAAGAGCCACATCGGCCGTCGACATTTCGGAGTTCGCTTCGTCCATTTCACGGAGTTGCTCGTACGGCACGTTGGCCTCAGCGAGCAACACGTTCATGTGACCCGGCATACGACCGGCCACCGGGTGAATGGCGTAGAAGACTTCCACACCCTTCTTCTCGAGTTCATCGACCAGTTCGCGAACCACGTGCTGGGCCTGCGCCACGGCCAGTCCGTACCCGGGGATGATGATGACCTTGCTGGCGTAAGCCAACAAAACACCGATGTCGTCAGGTGTACCGGAACGAACCGTACGGCCGTCTTCACGGGCGCCGTCACCCGAGGCGGTGACGTTCGAACCAAAGGCCGAGAACAAGACGTTGGCCAGTGAGCGACCCATGGCCTTGCTCATCATGCGCGTCAGCAAGATACCGGAGGCACCCACGAGGGTTCCCGCCACAATCAAGACGTTTGATCCAATGGTGAAACCACTCGCCGCCACGGCCAAACCGGTGAAGGAGTTGAGGAGTGAGATCAGCACTGGAACGTCAGCACCACCGATCGGCAGCACGAAGGCAATACCGAGGATGAAGGAGAGGGCCAGCAGAACCCAGAGGAAGGTCGTCGATGGCGAGACCAGCAGGGCCACGATGATGGCGAGTGAGGCCACGCCGAAGATGGCGTTGATGAGCTGCTGTCCGGGGTAGGTGATGGGGCGACCCGTCATCAACTCCTGCAACTTGGCGTAGGCAATGGCCGAACCAGAGAACGACACCGTGCCGATCAGCACACCGAGCAGAACTTCGAGCACCACGTACGTCGGCGGCTGCTCATTCTTGATGTGCATGAACTCAGTAATAGCCACCAGCGCCGCGGCACCACCACCCACACCGTTGAAGATGGCAACGAGCTGCGGCATGGCGGTCATCTGAACGAAACGGGCCGCAGGTACGGCGACGATTGTTCCAATAACCATGCCGAGCACCATCAAGTTGATGTGCGCCAGGCCCTTACCTTCGGCGTCTTGGTAGAAGAACGTGGCACCGATGGCTACAGCCATACCGATGGCCGCAACAATGTTGCCGATACGAGCTCGCTTCGGGCTACCGAGGCCCTTGAGGGCTATGAGGAAGGTCGTCGCGGCGACGAGGTACAAAAGATCAATAAGAGTGGTGCGACTCATTGAGCCTCCTCCTTCTTGGGCTGAGGCTTGGGCTTGGCTTTGAACATCTCGAGCATGCGGTCAGTGACCACAAAGCCACCCACCACGTTCAAGGTGGCGAGAATGACGGCGACGAAGCCGAGAATCTCTTCGACCGAGTTATTGGCGGTGCCGAGCACGATCATCGAACCAACGAGGATTACGCCGTGAATGGCATTCGAGCCACTCATGAGCGGCGTGTGAAGAATCGACGGCACCTTAGCCACGATTTCCACACCAACGAAGATGCTGAGAATCAGCACCGTCGCGTACTGCAGTAGGGCGTTACCCATTTACTCCGCCTCCTTTGCGGGGGCCACGATTGGCTCGTGGCTAACACCGAGGGCCTCGGCCGTCGGTGCGTGGTTGACTTTGCCACCAACGGTGACGGTGGAGCCGACGACGACTTCGTCGTTCCAGTCGGGGGCAATCTGCCCCTTGGCTCCAAAGAGTCCGAACAACTTCAAGACGTTGTTGGCGTACATGAAACTGGCGTGCGAACCCATCTGGGCCGGTGGGTTGCTGAGACCAACGATGCGAACACCGTTGTGCTCGATCACTTCGCCGGCCTTGGTCAGTTCGCAGTTTCCACCACCGTCGGCCGCCATGTCGATGACGATTGAGCCTTCGCCCATGCCTTCGACCATGACCTGAGTGAGCAGAATCGGTGCCTTGCGGCCCGGTACGGCGGCCGTCGTGATGACGATGTCGGCGTTCGCCACTTCACCGGCGAGAGCGGCCTGTTGTTCGGCGCGCTCTTCGGCGGTGAGTTCACGGGCGTAGCCACCGGCGGCGTCGGCAGTGACGCCGAGCTTGACGAAGACGGCACCGGCCGACTCGGCCTCTTCCTTGGCGGCACTGCGAACGTCATAAGCGCGGACCTTGGCGCCGAGACGACGGGCCGTCGAGATGGCCTGCAGACCGGCGACACCCACGCCCATCACGAGAACCTTGGCCGGACGGATGGTGCCGGCCGCGGTCGTGAGGAGGGGGAAGAAGCGGTCGAAGTGGGTCGCACCGGCCAACGCGGCACGGTAACCCGAGACAGTGGCTTGGCTCGAAAGGGCGTCCATGTACTGGGCACGCGAGATACGAGGGACCAGGTCAAAGGAGACCACGGTGACCTTGCGCTCAACGAGCACCTTCACGACGTCAGCGGAGAGCACCGGGGAGAGGAACGACAAGTGCAGCGTTCCTTCCGGCACGGCTCGCGCCTCTTCGATCGTTGGGGCGTTCACGCGGAACGTGGCGTCTCCACTGGGGCTGTCCACAACGGAAGCGCCGGCGGTGCGGTACGACTCGTCTGTGAAGTGGGAGGCCGTTCCGGCTCCCGTTTGGACCTGCACTTCAAAGCCGTCGGCCACGAGGGTCTTAACGGCATCTGGAGTGAGGGCTACCCGGGTCTCACCGACACGGGTCTCTCTCATTAGGGCGATTCTCATCTCACCGTTTTACCAGCCGGTAACCCCTACGCCGTCTATAGGAGGAAATCGGTGATGAGTTGGGCCACCGCGGCGGGGTCTTCTATCGGCATCCAGTGGCCCGGACCCTCGATACGGCGGTAGGTAAAGCCGTTGGCGCAGTACAGCGCTGAGTTCTTCATTTGGGCTTCACTTAACGCAAAATCATTGGTCGACCAGACCCCGAGGGTGGGGGCTTGGATTGGAGGCAGGACCGGTGGATCGGCCACAAATGACTCCGGCGGGATATTGGCCCGATACCAGTTGAGGTGCGTGGAGAGCTGGTTGTCTCGCTCCAACTCGCGGATCACATTGTCCACGTCGGGGTGACCGAGCCACGTGCGCAACGCCTCGTGGTCGTTCTTTCGGAGCCACTCTTCGGCAATTCCCTCAAAAGAAAAGAGCAATGTGTACCAACTCTTCATCTGCTGGACGAGGCCGGCACTGCGAAAGGAGGTGGGGTGGCCAACGCTAAGTGCCACCAACTTCGATACGACCTGGGGCTGAAAGGCGGCCGTGGCCCACGCCAGATTCGATCCCCAGTCGTGGCCGACCAGCACGACGGGTCCGCCGAGGTCTTCCACGAGGGCCACCACGTCACCGACGAGCAGCTGCATGCCGTAGTCACGAACCGCGGTCGGCTTCGAACTACGACCGCAACCTCGTAGGTCGGGAATGGCCGTTCGAAAACCGGCTGCCCGCACCTGGGTCGCCACATCACGCCAGAGAACTCCCGTGTCGGGCCAACCGTGAAGAAAGAGGACGGTGGGCCCTTCGCCTTCGACGTCCATTGTCAACGTGACGTCACCGTGTCGGACGAGATGAGTTTCCACAGCAAAACGGTAGACCACGGCCACGCACCGATCCGACCGATATCTGCAACACTGCTGTCATGGCGCACTCACAGTTGTCAGTCCGGGGTGTCGGCGGCACGTGGACGGTTGAGGGAGACGGCGACGGTCTCACCAAGATCTACCTGCCCCACGAACGAGTTCGCGGCACCGTCACGACCGTCTCCCCGCTCGTCAAGCGTGCGGCGAAACAGCTCGAGCAGTATTTCGCGGGATTGCGGCGTCAATTCGAGCTCGACCTCCACGTGGCCGGGACCGACTTCCAGGTCGACGTGTGGCTGGCTCTCGCGGCGATCCCCTTCGGGACCGTTGTCTCGTACCAAGACATTGCGCGCGAGGTCGGTGTACCGAATGGGTATCGCGCCGTTGGCAATGCCAACGCCAAGAATCCCTTTCCGATTGTGGTGCCCTGTCACCGCGTCGTGGCGAAGTCGGGACTCGGTGGGTACGCCGGTGGCCTTGATGTCAAGCGAGGCTTGCTGATGCTGGAGGGCGTGCGCGACTACGCCTGAAGGATGCGACGGGCCGCCCGGCGGCCACTCACGAGCGCCCCTTGAATCGACGGCGTTTCGAGGTAGTCCCCCGCCAAGGTGACGCCGTTAACCACGTCGCTGCCCCGCCAGCTCTCCCCCGCACTGCGGACGGGCAGCGCTTCAGCGATTCTCGATGTCGCTATCAGTTCCACGTCACTAGTGGCGAGACCAAAGAGTCGGGCCACATCGGTGCGCACACGGGGTACGTCGCCGTCCTCGTGGTGGCCCACAGCCGAGGCGGCAACCAGCGAGCGTCCGCGTGGTGCGTACTCCGGGGCCGAGACCGACATCGCCACCGCGTTGGCCAGAAAGGCCCCATCAACATCGAGGTGGAGTCGACCATCGCGCAGGACTGGCGTGGAGAACCACCACGTCGTCACGGTGCGCTGGGGCTCTGATGCTCGACCGAGGAGTCGGGCCGCACTGTTTTGATCGGTAGCGACCAGAACGTGGTGTGCCGACAGAGTTCCGAGATTGGTCGTGACGCCGTCGGACCGCACCTCTTGAACGTGCTCGCCAAATCGAAACTGCGTTGACGACAGTGTGCGCCGAAGCGCTAGTGGCAGGGCCTGCATTCCCGCGCTGGGCACCGCGGCCCGGCCTCGAACGAAGGAGCGCAGGACCAACTGGGTGTAGCGCCACGAAGTCTCCAATTCGTTTTCGAGAAGGACTCCCTGAAGAAAAGGTCGGACCGTTTCGTTAATGAACCGTTCACTCAGTCCACGGCGACGCAGGCCCTCCAAGGTTGTCGAGTCGGGCTCGTCGAGAAAACTCGGCGTCGGGGTCAGACCCACGCCGGCGAGGACTCGGGCAAACCGCGAGAGATCTACTAAGTCGTGGCGGGCTCCCCAGAGAGAAGGCCCCACCCCGCGAGGATCGCGCAAGGGGTGGGCCAGAATCTGATCACGGCCACCTTTACGCAGGGCCACCGTCGAAGGAAAGACGCGCAGGTCGAGTTGCTTGCCTAGTCCCGCGGCTCGCAGTTCGGGGTACGACGTATTGAGCAATTGAAACCCGGCATCAATGGTGAATCCGTCAATCACCTCCGAAGCGATGCGGCCACCCACGTGTTCGGCCGCCTCGACAACGACGACTTCACGGCCCTGTTGCTCAAGGACCTGGGCGGCGCGCAGACCGGCCAGGCCGGCCCCCACAATGACGACGTCAAAAGAAGAACTCATGGCGCTACTCACCCGTATTGACGCGAGGTGATTCGAAGTCGCGCATCGTCAATCTCGAGGGCGGCGGAGCATCGCGCTGAAAGAGTGCGTGCCACCACTCGTTAGTGATGTTGCGAACGGCCCGTCGAGCCACGTAGAACAGAACCAACGCCGAGGGAATCTCGATCAGCAGGGCTGACGTGATGCTGCGCGTGAAGTCCGAGCCAGTGGCCGTCACAATGTCGAACCACGCGTCGGTCACAAAAAGCATGGCGGCACAGATGGCGAAGAGAATGATGATCAGTCGCCGCTGCCACGCGGCCCACGCGGTGCCGAGCAGCATGACAATTTGGGCCACATCAAATCCCACCCAGGCCATATCCCAGTGGTTGGCGTGGTACCGAATTGGCAGGCGCCACGCCAGGTAGGCCGTCCAAAGCGCGAGCATCACGCTCGACCCAACCAGGAGAGTCATTAACGACTCCCGAGGATTCGGCGAGCGTAGGTTCATCGCGGAACCTACGACGCAGCCACCGGGGAAGCCAGGGCGGCCTGCATCGCGTTGCCGGCGGCAACGAGAGCGTCCCGCTGGGCGTCGCTGAGAACTCCCAACAGGTTCGCCATGCGCACCGTGGTGTCCTCTTCGGCCGCCACTCGGCGGGCTCGGGTCTCGTCGGTCACTGCGGGCTTGTCCTCTTCCTGGAAGCCGTGCAGCGCGAAGTAGACGCCGTCGTGATCGAGGAAGCAGGCCTCGGCCGAGGTGAGGTTCGCGGCCTTAATGGCGTCGGTGTGGACACCACCGCGGAGCTCGCGCAACAAGATGGCGTTGCGGAAGGCGTCCTTAATGACATCACCCGAGTACCCAAAGGCGCGGTAGCCGTCGTAGATGGGCCAACGACCGCTGGGCAACGTGTCGAACAGAGCGGCGCAGGCGTCGTTGAGCGCGGCGAGGGTTTCGGTCGGTACGCCACCGAAGGTGCGCTGGGCGTACTCTTCGGCCGCCACTAAGTGAGCCTTGGCACCGATTTCGGCCGTCTGCTTGGCACGACCGCCGCCGTACATGCCGGTGATGGCACCGGTCTTGAAGAAGAAGAAGATGTCGTCGACTTCACTCGCGGGAATGTCGCCGAGTACGCCACCACGTCCGAGGGCGTAGAAGCTCACGACGTCGAGGTCGAGCTCTTTGCCTCGGGCGCTCGTGCCGGGATCGAAGTAGTACATCATGCCGACCGAGCCAAAGGGGGCGGCGATTGCGTTAGCGGTTTCCATTGAGTTCATAGCCGAACAATAGAGCGAAATTCGTTGCCACCACGCAATCTCGGCCG
>CALAYR010000095.1 GCA_937894805.1 uncultured Acidimicrobiaceae bacterium
CGTCCTGCCAGCGAGGCCATCAACGACGAAAGTTCGCGAGAGATCCCAAATCGTCAATCCGTAGTGAGCCAACTCGAGCTCAGCGTGCTGGGTCGGCGGTTCGGCGCGCAACGGATCTAGGTCAGCCTGCAGGTGACCACGAACCCGATACATGTTGATGAGTTCCTGAACTCGAATCTGCTTGAGGACTTGCTCATCGACATTTGATGAGTCGTTTGTGTCTTTAGCCCACTGCGCCGGCTCGTAAGGAACGCCCATTGCCGCAAAGGCCTCTTCGTAGAAGTTGTGGCCGCCAGTAAGGCACTCAGCGACGTACTTCAAGAACAAGCCAGATTCGGCACCCTGGATGATCCGGTGGTCATAGGTTGAGGTCAAAGTCATGACCTTCCCAACGCCCATTGCAGCGAGAGCCCGAGGGTCCGCAGATTCAAAACCCGCTGGCCAACCCAAGGCACCGACGCCAAAGATTGCCCCCTGGCCCGGCATGAGTCGGGGTACCGACTGAACCGTTCCGATAGTTCCGGGGTTCGTCAATGAGACCGTGGCACCGGCCAGATCATCGGCCCCAGCTTTCCCGCCGTGAATCTTACGTACCAGCTCTTCGTAGGCAAAGACAAACCCTCGGAAGTCGTAGGTGTCGGCGTCCTTGATAACAGGAACCATCAAATTGCGAGTGCCGTCACTCTTTTCCACATCAACGGCCAAACCGAAACCCACGTGGTCGTGACGAAGAACGCCCGGCGTTCCCTTTTCATCAACGGCATCGACAAATGTCGCGTTCATCGTTGGAACAACGCGGAGCCCCCGAATCATTGCGAAGGCGATGAAGTGAGTAAACGAGACTTTCGTGCCGGTCGTGCGACTCAAGGCCTCATTCATGGCCACGCGGTTTACTTCTAGGAGGCGGGCCGAAACCGAGCGCACACTGGTGGCGGTCGGTACGGAGAGACTGGCACTCATGTTGGAAACAATGCGAGCGGCTGCGCCACGCAGTGGCGTGGCGTCCTTATTTACTATTGCTTCAGCCGACGCCTTCGCTGGCGCGGCATCGAGTGACCCTGCGACGGTGGGCACTCCAGGGACGGGAGCCCGTTGATAGTCGGCAAAGAACTCCTGCCAGGTCGCCGAGACAGAGGACGGATCGCGAAGAAACTGCTCGTAGAGGTCGTCAATAAGCCAGGCATTTGGACCGAACGAGCCCGACTTCGCGATGTTGGAAACCGAATCAGAAGAGGTTGGCACACCTTTTAGGTTAGAGGCACGGTAGAGCATTAAAACTAGGCATTAATTTTTCTTTCTACCGGTAGGTTTCTAGCCATACGAACCGCTGAATCCGCCCCCCTTGGCCTCACGGCCCTTCCTTTGCCTGAGGTTCCCCATCTCGCCGTCTGGGAACGAGCTGCGAACGAGCCGCAGGCCACCGTCATCTGCGTTCACGGCGGATTGGACCGGGGTGGCTCCTTTGCCCGGATGGCCCGCAGAATGGACCACTACCGCGTCATTGCCTATGACCGTCGGGGATATCAGCAGTCCCGCAATCGCCAACCCCTGAGCCTCGATGGCCACGCCGAGGACCTACGCGCAGTGGTTGACGCGGTGGCGAGTGATATGCCCACGTTGGTATTTGGTCACTCGTATGGCGGCGTCGTGGCACTGCGCAGCGCCGAGACGGGGGCCTCATTTGACGCCCTGGTTACCTACGAGCCGCCACTTCCTTGGCTTGGACCGCGTACCGGCTCGTTTGGCGAGCTCAATCCCGACCCGGAGGCTGAGGCCGAGGCATTCTTTCGACGAATGGTCTCCAATTCCGCCTGGAATCGCATGAGTACCGCCGAGCAAGCATCCCGGCGAAGCGATGGCCCGGCGCTTCACAATGATTTATCGACCATCCGCAGTGACACCGCGGCCGTGAACTGGACCACCGTGACCACTCCGTGGACCTATGGTCATGGTGATGCCGCGGATCGGGTTGAGTACTACGAATCAATAGCCACGCGACTCCGCCGCGACGTACCGGCCATCACGACCACCAAGGTGGCTCATGCCGGTCATGGCGCCCACCTCAGCAACCCCGAGGCCATGGTTCGCCTCATCGACTACCGATTGGAACAACTATGAAAATTGCCATCACTGGTGCCACTGGCTTTCTTGGACGAGCCCTAGTAGCCGCGTTACAAGAACGTGGCGATACACCAATTATTTTCTCGCGAGCTCAGACGGCTGCGCGCAACGTAGTCCGGTGGCAACCAGCGGCCGGAGAGGTCAATAAAGACGATCTAACGCGCGTGGGAAGCATCGACGCATTCATTCATCTCGCCGGCGCCGGAATTGCCGACAAGCGTTGGACGGCCAATCGTAAGAAAGAAATTCTGGACTCACGCACACACGGCACGGCCTTGCTCGCCAAAACCATTGCCGGACTTGAGGTAGCCCCCGCCGTGGTGCTCAGTGGATCGGCCATCGGGTACTACGGATCAAAGGGTGATGAAATTCTCACCGAGAAGAGTCCCCGCGGTGAAGGCTTTCTTGCCGATGTCTGCGAAGCGTGGGAGGACGCAGCACTTCCAATTCAAGAGGCGGGCATTACGTTGACCCTCCTTCGCACCGGCATCGTCATGGGTGCTGATGGCGGAGCGCTTAAGAAGCAGATTCCCCTCTTTAAGGCTGGTGTCGGTGGCCGATTGGGGTCGGGCCGACAGTATCTCAGCCCAATTTCGCTCCACGATGAAATTCAAGCGATGTTGTTCTTGCTCGAAAACAAGATTGCTGGCCCGGTGAACTTGGTCGCACCCGAGCCACTGACCAATCGAGCATTCACTGCGGCTCTAGGTGCAGTGCTTCACCGTCCCGCCATCGCCGCTGTACCTCGACTGGCGCTCGACATTGCACTCGGAAGTGAATTGGTTTCTGAGGCGTTAATGGCGAGTCAGCGGGTCACTCCTGCCGCTCTTGAGGCGCATGGCTTTGTTTTTCAGCATCGGACCATCGAACAGATTCTGATGTCCGCCCTGGGCAAGTAAGGATGCCCACTCACCGTTAGGAGATATTCCACGACTTTCGGTGATAGGTAGTGAGACCGAATGAAGCGATCGCCGCGATGTGGCCGGGGGCACCGTAACCCTTGTTGCTGGCCCATTCGTACTGTGGCAACTCTTCGCTCAACGCGGTCATGTAAGCGTCGCGAGACACCTTCGCCAAAACGGCAGCGGCTCCAATAGTTGCCGACTTCTGGTCTCCCTTGACAATCATCTGTGCGGGGGTTGCGGCAAAACGGATCGCCGGTGGTTGAGGCGCTCCGAGTGCCACGCTCATGGGACA
>CALAYR010000096.1 GCA_937894805.1 uncultured Acidimicrobiaceae bacterium
AACAGCCAACTCACCTTGTTAACCCCCGCCTGAAACGCCGTAGGCACGCGGTCGGTAGAGGTCACGCGCTCGGCCAGCGGACCGGAGACCTCGCCGGTGGCCAGGTCGAGCTCGATGAGCCCGTCCTGCAGGGCCTCGACCACCCGCATGAGGTGGTCACGCTGCGCCGCGATGGCAGCCTCGCCTTCGGCCAGGAAGCCAAGGAAAATTTCGACGAGCAGCGTTCGATCCGCTCGATCAAGCGCATTGGCGGCGAGGATGTCGGAGGCGTTGCGGCGCAACGCATCGGCGGAAGCGAGAAGCGCTTTGTTTTTTTGTTCAGTGGAGGCATTGCCGAGGATGCGAGCAGCAGCGCGGGCGCTCTTCACGTCGTCGGCGACCACGACGACGACTTCGTGGTCTTCCCCCATGCGACCAGGGGCGAGATCGCCACCGAGGAATACGAGATACAGAGTTGGTTCAGCCATAGCGCCACGCTACCGAAAAGAAAAAGGGCCGACCCGAAGGTCGGCCCTTTTTTTGAATCCTGGAGTTACTTGTTGGGCTGAGGGGTCAGACGCAAGTAGTCCTTGAGCTTCTTGAAGCCCTTAGGGAACTTGGTCTTGGCCTCTTCGTCGGTCACCGAGTTAACGATGATGACGTCGCCGCCGTCAGTCCAGTTGACGGGGGTGGCTACCTGGTAGCCAGCGGTCAGCTGGAGGGAGTCAACGACACGGATGATTTCGTCAATGTTGCGACCGGTCGACGCGGGGTAGGTCAAGGTGAGCTTGACCTTCTTGTCGGGACCAATGACAAAGACGCTGCGGACCGTCAAGGTCTCGATGGCGTTGGGGTGGATCATGTCGTAGAGGTCGGCCACCTTGCGGTCTTCGTCGCCAATGAGGGGGAAGTTCAAAGCGGTGCCCTGAGTTTCGGCAATGTCGCCCTTCCACTGGTTGTGGCTCTCGATTGAGTCAACGGACAGACCAATGATCTTGGTGTTGCGCTTGTCGAAGTCGCCCTTGCGAGCAGCGAAGGCGCCGAGCTCGGTGGTGCAGACCGGCGTGAAGTCCTTGGGGTGGGAAAAGAGAATTGCCCAGCTGTCGCCGAGCCACTCGTGAAAACTGATGGGACCTTCCGTGGTGTCAGCCTGGAAGTCCGGTGCTTCATCGCCAAGACGAATAGCCATGGTTGCTCCTTCAAAATTGGTCCGACCGACCTGGTCGAACGTGGAAATAGTAATCGCGGTTTCTCGATTGTCGACCAATCTAGTCGGCTTTGTAGGTATTTGGCAAGTCGGGCGCAAATTTCCTGCGAAACTAGCCCTTATGCCTGAGCCCCGTCCCGTTGTTGCGGCCTTTGATCTCGACGGCACGTTGACCGAGGGTGGCAGTGTCGTCAAGTGGCTGAGCCACGTGGCCGGCTGGGCGCCGACCTATCGCGCGATGGCCACCCACCTCCCCTCGATGGCCTACGGAGCGGTTATGAGTGGCACGGCGGCCGACACGGCCAAGGAGTCCCTCTTTCGCCGCACCCTTCAGGGTCGCACTCTGGAGGAAGTCACCGAGGCGTCCCGAGACTTTGCCCACCACCACGTCACCAAAGAACTCCGCCCCGCCGTGCGGGCCCGTCTCGATGAGCACCTAGCTCTTGGACACCGCGTTGTGCTCGTCTCGGCCTCCCCTGAGCTCTACGTCGGCGTGATTGCCGAGTTCCTCGGCGCCCACGGCTTCTTGGGAACCCGGCTGGCCGTTGACCCCCTGGGTCGAATGACCGGCGGCTACCTCGGCAACAACTGTCGCGGGGAAGAAAAACTGCGTCGGCTCACCGAGTGGGTCGACCATCTCAGCGTGGGTGACAACAAGCCCGAGCTCTACGCCTACGGCAACTCTCGAGGCGATCGGCGACTGCTGGCGGCGGCCGATCATCCCGTGGACTGCGGCAAGCTCGGCACCTTCGGGGCGCTGCGCGCATTTCCCCGTCTGAGTTAGTGAACGTTGAGGCGTAGGGCCACGAGACCCGCACCACGACCGTCGTAGGAGACTTCTAGGGCCGCGATCTGCTCGCGCCACGCAATGACGGTGTTGCCCTCAGCGCTAACGAGACCGAGATTGACCTGATAGGAACCGTCCAGGAGGGGTAGATCTTCAATGGCCACCGAGAGCGTCTGTCGTCCGGGGCTCAGCGACACGGGACTCAGCGTGGGGTCAGTGCGAACCACTAACGAGCCAGTCTGGCTGTAAAGCTCCATCATGAAGGAGCCCTCGACGGGAACCTTGGAATTGACGATGACTTCAAACTCGAAGCGCTTTCCGGTTTGAGCCGTGAAGCTGCCGTTGCTGCCACGCATTGATTCAATGACGACACCGCCATCAATCTGGTTGGTCTCTTTCGAAACAGTGGCCCCACCGAGCAGGTGCTCGCGAAAGACTCGCACAGCTTCGCCGGCCGGCGCATCGGCCACGAGACGGCCCTTTTCCAAAACCACGGCCCGGTCACAGAGGGCGCGCACTTGGTCGGCATTGTGGGAGACCAGCAAAATAGTGCGACCATCGGCTTGGAACTGACGAATACGGTCCATGCACTTGGCCTGGAATCGCTCGTCACCTACGGCCAGCACTTCATCTACAACGAGCACATCGGGATTGGCCGTCACGGCCACGGCAAAGCCGAGTCGGACATACATACCCGAGGAGAAGAACTTGACGGGCGAGTCGATGAACTTCTCGAGTTCGGAGAACTCCACGATCTCGTCAATTAGGCCGTCGACCTTGCGCCGAGAGAGGCCGAGCATCGAGGCTGAGAGGTAGATGTTGTCGCGACCGGAGAGCTCAGGCTGAAAGCCGGCGCCGAGTTCCAAGAGTCCTGCCAGTTCGCCCCGCACGAGAATCTGACCGGAGGTGGGTTGCAGCACACCGCAGATGCACTTCAGCAGGGTGGACTTGCCCGAACCGTTGCGGCCCAGAACGCCCACCGTTTCACCGGCCCCCACATTGAACGAGACGTCTTGCAGGACGTGCAGGTCAGTAAAACTTCCCTGACCGGGGTGGAGAACGCGGTCCTTGAGCGACTTGTGACGCTGTTTGTGAAGACGAAAGTGCTTGTCGACATTTTGCACTTCTACGACGAAGGTCATTTAAAGCTCCTCGGCGAAATTGCCCTGGAGGCGGCCAAAGATACGTATCGCCACCACGAGCGCAGCGCCACTGACAGCAATCAAGACACCGTTTAGCAGGGCGTAGTGCAGCGCCGACCAGTTAGGCAGAACATTGAGCATCGCGTGGTCGGGTGTCGTGGCGGTGACCACGGTGTCCCCGTAGAGGACGCGCTGGAAGGTTAAGACGACGGGCGTAATGGGATTCAAGAAGTAGATCCACGTCAAGTCCCGGGCCCCAAGCATGGGAGCCACGGTGCGCTGAAAGGAGTAGACGACAGGTGTTAACCAGAACCATAAAAAGATGCCGACTTCGACAAGATGTTGCATGTCGCGGAAGTAGACGTTGACGGCGGAGAGCAAGATACCCAGCGCCGAGGCCAAAAGCAGGAGGCCGAGAAAGGCCAGTGGGAGTAACCAGAAATCACCCCAGGCCGGTGCGTGGCCCAGCGCAGCCATGAGCAGACCGAGGACGATGAACTGCAAGAAGAAGTAGACAAGGGCCGTGCCGACCGTTGAAAGGGCCAAGATTTCTCGAGGAAAGGCCACCTTTTTGACGATGCCGGCCCGTTGCACCACGATGCCGGTGCCATTGACCACAACGGCCGAAAAGAAGGTCCAAACCAGCATGCCCGCCCAGAGCATCACGACGTAATCCGGTACGCCGTTCTTCAAAATCACCTGAAAGACCAGGAAGTAGACGCCAATACTGAGAGCCGGGGCCACCATCGACCACATGACACCAAGCGCCGTGCCCTTGTACTTGATCTTGATGTCGGCCGTGACGAGATACGTCAGGAGTTCACGGGAATCCCAGATCGCGCGCAGCCGTTGGCGCATGGAGAGGTGGGCGCTAACG
>CALAYR010000097.1 GCA_937894805.1 uncultured Acidimicrobiaceae bacterium
CCCTGAGGTTCACCTCATGGTCTTGCTCGTTGACGAGCGCCCCGAAGAAGTGACCGACATGCGTCGCAGCGTGAACGGCGAAGTAATCGCCTCCACCTTCGACCGCCCGGCCGACGAGCACACCCACATTGCCGAGCTCTGCATCGAGCGCGCGAAGCGTCTGGTGGAGATGAAGAAGGACGTCGTCATCATCCTCGACGGCATCACCCGTCTGGCTCGTGCCTACAACCTGGCCTCGCCCGCCACGGGACGCATCATGTCCGGTGGTGTGGACTCCGGCGCCCTCTACCCACCAAAGAAGTTCTTCGGTGCGGCTCGCAACATCGAAGAGGGCGGCTCTCTCACCATTTTGGCCACCGCCCTCGTAGAGACCGGTTCCAAGATGGACGAAGTCATCTTCGAAGAGTTCAAGGGCACCGGCAACATGGAGCTCAAGCTCGACCGTCGTTTGGCCGAGCGCCGTCTCTATCCCGCCATCGACGTCAACTCCTCGTCGACTCGTCACGAAGAGCTGCTCTTTGAGCGCAACGAGCTGGCCCAGATCTGGAAGCTTCGTCGCGTGTTGGTCGGTCTGTCGGCCGAAGGTCGCGAAGCGGCCGGCCTCGAACTGCTGATTGACAAGCTCAAGACCACCAAGTCCAACGCCGAATTCCTCGCCGAAATCGGCAAGGGCCCCAATCCCACTACCTGATAAAACTGCCGGTTTTGGCCTTTGGGCCAATATCCGGTAGGATTACACGTCGCACCAAGGAGTTATCGAATCATGAAGCCCGACATCCACCCGAACTACGTAGAAGCCACCGTTACCTGCTCATGCGGTAACACCTTCTCGACCCATTCGACGAAGGCTTCGATTGTTATCGAACTCTGCAACGAGTGCCACCCCTTCTTCACCGGTAAGCAGAAGCTTGTCGACACCGGTGGTCGCGTGGAGCGCTTCCAGCGTCGTTACGCCTCACAGGGCAAGGCCCGCGCCCCCAAGGCGTAGTCCTTCCCTGATTCGAATCTCGACGTGCGTTCGGTAGACGACACCCTCTCGGCGCTCGCTTCAGAACTTATTGAAGTCGAGGCTCACCTTTCGGAGTCCGACGTCGCCAGCGACCTCACCCGTCTGCGTGATCTTTCGCGTCGCCACAAAGAACTCACGGAGATTGTTAACGCCTGGAATGCCGTCAAGGCCGTCCAGGAAGACATCGCTACCGCCAAGGAGATGTTCAACGACTCTTCGGGCGACGATCGTGAACTGTGGCGCGATGAGATCAATGCGAGCGAGGCCAAGCTCCCCGAACTCGAGTCGATTCTCGAAGAGCTGCTCTTGCCTCGCGACCCTAACGACGGCCGCAACGTCATTGTCGAAATTCGTGGCGCCGAAGGTGGCGATGAGGCCAATCTCTTCGCCGGCGACCTGGCGGAAATGTATCGCCGCTACTCCCACTTACGTAACTGGAAGCTCGAAGTCGTAGAGCAGCGCGAAAGCGATCAAGGCGGCTTTGACGAAGTGACCTTCCTTATCAAGGGCGAAGACGCGTGGCGTCGCCTCGAGATGGAGGCCGGCGTTCACCGGGTGCAGCGCGTGCCGGCGACCGAAGCCAAGGGCCGAGTGCACACCTCCTCGGCCACCGTCTCGATTTTGCCAGAGGCCGAAGAGGTTGATGTTGAGATCAACATGAGCGACCTCAAGATTGATGTCTATCGCTCCAGTGGTCCTGGTGGTCAGAGTGTTAACACCACTGACTCGGCCGTTCGCATCACCCACATTCCGACCGGCATCATGGTGGCGATGCAGGACGAAAAGAGCCAAATTCAAAACCGCGCCAAGGCCATGATTGTGCTGCGTTCACGTCTCTTGAAGGCGGCTCAGGACGCCCAAGCCACCGAACTCGGTGACCTCAAGCGCACCCAACTCGGTGGCGGTGGTCGTAGTGAGAAGATCCGTACGTACAACTTCAAAGAGAATCGCGTGACCGATCACCGCATCAACCTGACGCTCTACTCGCTCGACGCCGTTCTTGGTGGTGAGCTCGATACCGTCGTCGATGCTCTCCTCGCCGACAAGCGGGCCCGTCAGCTGGCCGAGAGTGACGGACGCTAGATCTCGTTTTATCGATGACCTCGTATTTCGAGGTCTCGAACGTCGCGAGGCCACGTGGCTCGTTGACGAGTTTGCCCCGGGTGGTGACGGCGATGCCGAACAGGCCGTTCTTTCCGCCGGACTCCGTCGATTGGCCGGTGAACCCCTGCAGTACATCATTGGCCACTGGCCCTTTCGGGAGCTTGACCTCGATGTCGATCCCCGGGTGCTGATTCCCCGTCCCGAAACCGAAGAGTTAGTGGGTCACGCCATCGAGGTACTCGCGAATCGCGGGGCCGTGTCACCGCTCATCTTGGATCTCGGTTGTGGATCGGGAGCTATCGGTTTGGCCCTCCTGCAGGAGCTGGCGACCCGCGGTATCGCCGCCTCACTGATTGCCGTTGATGCGTCCGCAGATGCCCTGGCCGTTGCGAAGCGCAACGCCCTCAAGCACGGACTCTTGCGCGTCACCTTCATCGAATCCAACTGGTTTTCGGCCATCGACGAAAGTTTTCTCAACACCTTTGATCTCATCGTGACCAACCCGCCGTACATTGCCGAGGCGGAGATGGCTGAACTCGACGATGTGTTGAACTACGAACCGCGCACCGCCCTCGTGGCCGGTGACGTCGGTGGGCCGGGTCTGAGCGACCTACACGCCATTCTTAACGAAGCGCCTCGTTGGCTTTCGCCCTCCGGGGCCCTCGTGGCCGAGCACGGCTTTTCCCAGGGTGACGCCTTGTTGGCGATGGCCCGCCACGCAGGGTTCCACTCCGTGCGGGACCTCACCGATATGGCCGGTCATCCCCGTATCTTGGTGGCCGAGGACGTGCAGTAATGGAACTTTTGAACCCACTCCAGATTGACGAAGTCGCGGCCCTGCTCAACGCTGGCCACGTCGTCGTTATCCCCACTGACACCGTCTACGGCGTCGCGGCCAAATTCGAAATTGCTTCCGCCGTGCAACAGCTCTTCGCGATTAAGCAGCGACCATCAACGGTGCCGCTGCCCGTCTTTGTCAATGACGGCGACGGCATCTTTCAAGTGGGGGGTCGAGAGACGGCCGCCGCGTCAACGCTGGCGCACGCTTTTTGGCCGGGTCCACTGACGCTGATTGTGCCGGCCCTGGCGAGTTCGGCCGAGCTCATCGGTTCTGGTGACGGTACCATTGGTTTTCGCCGACCGAACGATGAACTGGTGCAGTATCTCGTTTCGCGTTGTGGGCCGCTCGCCGTTACCAGTGCCAATGAGCACGGAGCACCACCGTGCACCACAGTGGCCGAAGTGCAAGAGGTCTTTGAAGGTAATGACCTCGTGGCGGCCGTGCTCGACGGTGGGGAGCGCAACGGCACGGTATCGACAGTCGTGATCTGTGACGATCACGGCTATCGCATTGTTCGTGAGGGCGCTCTTTCGAGCGACCAGTTAGCGGCCGCCTTCCGCGGTTAGAAGAAGAACTCGCCGTTGCGAACGTGGCCCGAAAGACCAATGGTCTCGGTCAGTTCGAAGGTCTCCATCGTCGCTGGGTCACTGGTCTTGCTCCAAACACGGGCTCCATCACTGTGACGCGCAGCCACGACGGCGTGCGTGGCGCTGCCATCACGACCGTGAACCACGGTGTAGGACTCGACCGTCACCACGCCGTCTTCTTGTCGACGGGGGCACTGGGGTAGTGCGTCGACGATCTCTTGGACCGAGGCGTGTTGGAACGGCATCTCCGGGGGTGTGGTGGAGTAGGTGCCCCACGCGTGCTTGGTGGAGAACCAACCCAAGCCCGTGACCAGTCCGTGATCACCGGGGTGTTCGCGCAGCCGGTCGACCATGGCGGCAATTGAGTGGGTGACGTAGTTGTTGCCCGGGCCACCACCGAAGGTGAGGCCACCAGTCAAGGTCGGGATGCGGGTGGTGCTGAAGGCATCGATACCAATCACATCGCAGGCCGTCTGCACCACGGTGGGGAAGCAGGAGTACAGGTCGAGGTGAGTCAACGCATCGCTCGTCACCCCAAAGGATTGGAGTTGGGACCAGATGGCCCGCATGGCGGGGGAGTCGTCGAGTTGAGGGCGATCGGACACGAACCAGTGGTCCGTGGCGTCGGCACCAGTGTGCGGAAAGACCATGCGCTCACGTGGCACGCCCAGAGCGACGGCCGTTTCGTAGCTGGCGATGATGTAGGCCGCACCCATGTCGACGGGCAGGTTGGCGACCAGCATCTTGGTGTAAGGGAACGAGACCATGCGGTTCGACGGCGTTGGTGTGGCGATGGTGCTGGCGTCGGGGCTGTTGGTAATCCAGGCGTTGGGATTCGTGGCGGCCACGGCCGCAAAGTTGGCCCAGAGTTGGCCGAGTCGTTCACGTTGCTGGGTAATGGACCAGCCGAGTCGAGCGCGCCGCGCATTCTCAAAGAGGGGATAGACCTCGACGGGCTGCGTGAGTCCGTTGCCGTACTCCTCGGCCGTAAAGGGGATGCGATCCTCTTCAACGAGGGCGGGGGAGGCGACCTCGGGACCCTGGGTGATCCAGGTCGGCTTATGTCCTTCACGACGGGCGAGGGAAGAGGCGTGCATCGCTTCCGAACCGACGACGGCGATGAGGTTGGCTTCGCCCCGCAAGATTCGCAGTGAGGATTCGTGAACCAACTTTTGTGGAATGTTGCCGCCGGTCGGGGTCAGGCGAGTGGTGACGTGGGTTGCTCCGAGACGCTCGGCCACGAGCAGAGCCGGGTCGGCCGTCTTCCACGTGAATGATCCAATGGCGACAATTTCTTCCAGTGCGGCCAAGAGTCCACCCGTGGCGTGAGCGTCGTCGACGGCGCGCTCGAGGGCACTGACCATCAAGTCGAGTGGCTCGGGTCGCTCGGCGTAGGTCGCAGCTGGGCTGGGGCGGTCGGTGATTTGGCCGACGCCAATGATGACGGGGGTGCGGGGCGAGATAGTCACGGACGTAGTTTTACCGAAGCGGACTCGGTGCGCTCGTGGTGACGGGTAGCGTGGTGTCAATGCGAATTGCCGTCGGTTCAGACCACGCCGGATTTGACCTCAAAGTCACCGTTCTTGACGCCCTGCGTGAGCGCGGTCACGAGGTGGTCGACCTCGGAGCCCACGACGCCACAACTTCGGTCGACTACCCCGACTTTGGGGCCGCCGTGGGTCGTGCGGCGACTGACGGCACGGCCGAACTGGGCGTAGCCATCTGTGGTTCCGGCATCGGTATCTCCATCGCCGCCAACAAGATTCCTGGCGTGCGGGCCGCACTGGTGCACGACGCGACTTCGGCCCGTTTGGCCCGCGAGCACAATCACGCCAACGTGCTCTGTCTCGGCGCTCGACTGCTCGGAACGCAAGTCGTTCTCGATGCCCTGGACGCCTGGCTCGGGGCGACGCCCGGTGACGGCCGACACCTGGGCCGCATCGACAAACTCTCCGCTCTCGACTAACACTCTCAAAACAGAAAGAAAGAAAACCGTGGCTCACTCACCATTTGACGCTTGGATTACCGGAGACGACGAAGTTACGTCTCTGCTCGCTCAGGAGTGGACTCGCCAGATCTCCTCCGTGCAGTTGATCGCCAGTGAGAACTTCACGTCACCCTCAGTGATGGCCGCTACCGGTTCGATCATGACGAACAAGTACGCCGAGGGATACCCGGGACGTCGCTACTACGGCGGTAACCAGATTGTCGACGAGATGGAAGACCTCGCCCGCCGCCGCCTCACGGCACTCTTCGGTGCCGAGCACGCCAATGTCCAGCCCCACAGTGGAGCCAATGCCAACGTCGCGGTCTACCAAGCGCTGCTTAACCCCGGTGACACCATCCTCGCGATGCGTCTCGACCAGGGTGGTCACCTCACGCACGGTTCGCCGGCTTCGATTACTTCGAAGATTTGGCGTTTCGTTTCTTACGGCGTCACGGCCCGTTCCGATGACCCCACCCAGCCGGGCGAAATCATCGACTTTGACAACGTACGTGACTTGGCCTTGAAGGAGCGCCCGAAGCTCATCGTCGCCGGCGCCACCGCCTACTCACGTCAAATCGACCCCGTGATCTTTCGGGAGATTGCGGACGAAGTTGGTGCCCTCTTGATGTTCGACTCGGCCCACCCGGCCGGTCTTATCGCTGGTGGTTCGCACCCCAATCCCACGCCCTACGCCGACGCCGTCACCTTCACGACCCACAAGACATTGCGCGGTCCCCGTGGTGGTGCGATTCTCTGTCGCGAAGAGCACGCCAAGAAGATTGACGGTGCCGTGTTCCCGGGACAGCAGGGCGGCCCCTTGGAGCACGCCATTGCGGCCAAGGCCGTGGCCTTCCGCGAAGCCAGTCAGGCCAGTTTCCACACCTACACCGAGCAGGTCGTGGCTAACGCTCGAGCCTTTGCGTCCGCACTGGCCACTGAGGGTTTCCGGATCGTGTCTGGCGGCACCGACAACCACCAGGTCATCTTGGACTTGCGCGACTTTGACGCTGAGCTCAACGGGAAGGTGGCGCAGGAAGTGCTCGACCGCGCCGGTATCACCACCAATCGCAATCAGATTCCCGATGACCCCCGCTCACCATTCATCACCTCGGGCCTGCGTCTCGGCACGCCCGCGCAGACGACGGCCGGCATGAAGGAGGGCGAGTTCGCCCAGATTGCCTCGCTGCTGGCTCGCGCCCTCCGCCAACGTGAAGACGAAGCGGCGATCACTCAAATTCGCAGCGAGATCGGCCAACTTTGTGCTGGCTTTAATCCCTACGCCAGCTTTGTGAGTTAGGCATTCGTGGGCAGTCTCGTCATCTACATCACCGTCGCTCTCGTAGCGGGATTAGTGACGGCGGCGGCAAATCTCCCGGCGCGGGTGATATCCGTGCGGATTGGCTACACGGCCCAACCCGACGCGCGCAAGGTGCACCAGAAGGTCACCCCGTACGGCGGGGGAGCGGCGATGTTTATCGGTCTCTGTGTGGCGCTCGCGATGGCTCCACTGATTCCGTCGTTGCGCAACATCATCTCTTCTTCGAACGAAGTGATGGGCATCTTGTTGGCCACGGCTCTCGTCTTCATCGTAGGCGTGGTTGACGACTTTCGCGATATGTCGGCGCCCGCCAAGGTGGCCGGCCAAGTACTCGCGGCAACGATTCTCTACTTCGCCGGGGCCACGATGTTCCAGTTGAAGCTGCCCTTCGCGGGCTTTGTCGTATTAGGCCCCTCAATGCTTCCGCTCATTACCGCAGCTTGGGTCTTCGCGTTGAGCAACGCCATCAACTTGATTGACGGCCTCGACGGCCTGGCCGGCGGAATCGTCGCGATTGCTTCCGGCACCCTCTGTATCTACGGGCTCAAACTGATCGACCTCGGTCTGCTGCCGGCGACCAACGTGGGCCCGCTCATCGCTGCGGCGACCTGTGGCATCTGTTTGGGATTTCTGCCGGACAACTTTCACCCGGCTCGAATATTTATGGGTGATGCGGGAGCTCTGATGTTGGGACTCTTAATGAGTGCGTCCACCATGGTGATTGGGGGGCGGACCCCTCCGGCCTCGGGCGTAACCTTCTTCTTCTTTGCACCACTACTTATTCCAGTTTTTATTCTGGGCGTTCCACTCATGGACTCGGTGATGGCCTTTATTCGCCGCACCGCGTCTGGTCAGGGCTTTTCTACGGCCGACAAGAATCACATCCACCACCGGCTCATGCGCCTCGGTCACGGCCACCGCCGCACGGTCGTGATTTTGTGGCTATGGACGGCGCTGCTCTGCTCCTTTGTTCTCTTCCCCCTCTTCGCCCCTCGAGTGAACTTCCTCATTCCCTTTGGCGTGGCCCTGTTGATGGTGGCCCTCTACACCTGGTTCCACCCGGGACTTCGTGGCCCCCTCGACACCACCCCAGTGAACACTGAGCCCGAACCGGTCCGCCGTCGCCCGTGAGCGAGATTCCCGACTCGCCCGTGGGGGATGAAAGCCCGATTTCAGCCGAAGAAATCTCGGTTTTAGCCCAATTCGCCACGCTCGGGACGACTCTGGCCGGCACGGTCAGTGCCGGCATTCTCGCCGGTCTGGCATTTGACCACTTCGTCCACACATCCCCGATTGGTCTCTTTGTTGGCATGGTCCTCGGCATCTCCGGCGCCGTCGCCGCCATGGTTAGACTGGTGCGCCGTTGGATGTAATGAAAACAGCCATGACAGACGAAACCTCCCCAAATCCCCTTTCCAAGCTGATGCGTCGCACGACGATCTCAGCGGTGGCTATCTCCGCTTTGGGCTTCGTTGTCGCACTTCTGCTGGGTTCAGCCTTCGGGGCACTCGGCGTCGTCCTCGGTTTCGGCGTCGCCCTCTTGAATTTCCGCCTCCTCGATCGTGAAGTTTCCCGCGTCAACATTGACCCCGAAGCCGGCGAGAAGGCCACCAAGGCCGCCCGCAACCAGCTCGGACGTTCGGCCGGCGCCAGATTGGGTATCGTGACCGTCGTGGTCATCGCAACCTTTATGCTCTCCAAAGAATTAGCGCTAGGTACCGCAATCGGTGTCGCGCTTTCTCAGGTTTCATTCGCGGTGAACGCGTACGGAGCCGTGGCTAGTGAACGAGGACTTAAACTATGAGCGTGCTTGGTGCAATCGAGGTCGGACATCACCCGTTCGCGCACGTTTTCGGCCTGACCATCGACATCGACATCGTCGCCTCCAGCATTCTCTCGGCTGCCATAGTTCTCGGCCTCTTCTTCGCTGCCGCTAAGAGGGCCAAGCAGAATGACGGCGTACCTGGCAAACTGCAACTCGTCTTCGAGATCCTCATTGAACAGATCGGCGAACTGGCCGAGTCGGCGATTGGCAAGAAGCACTACAAGCGCTTCATGCCGCTCAGTCTCACCATTTTCTTGTTCATCCTTGTCTCCAACTGGCTTGGCGCCCTGCCTGCCATCATGGTGAAAATCCACGGTGGTGAGTACGAACTGCTTCCTCCTCCAACCAGTGACGTGAACCTGCCTCTGGCCATGGCCATGGTCGTCATTGTCTGGGTTAACTTCGAATCAATCCGCGCGCGCGGCATCGGTGGTTACGCCGCCCACTTCTTCCAGCCTTTCAAGGCCCTGGCGCCCATCAACCTGATTGAAGAAATCATCAAGCCCGTGACCATGACCTTCCGACTCT
>CALAYR010000098.1 GCA_937894805.1 uncultured Acidimicrobiaceae bacterium
GGGCGGCCGGAAAAAAGCCGCGCGCGGAGGTGCTGATCGAGGCCGCGGCCTGCGGCATCCCCGTCGTGGCCGGTCGCTCCGGCGGAAGTCACGATGCGGTAGTTGATGGCGAGACGGGTCTGATAGTCGACAACCCCAACGATCCGCGCGGCGTGGCTGACGCGATTTTGGCGCTCTATCGCGACCCCGAACTTCGCCGACGCATGGGTGAGGCTGGTCGCCAGCACGCCGTTGAAGTCTTTGATTGGCGAGTTCTGGCGAGTGATCTTGACGAAGGGCTGGCCCGTCACGGGGGATAAGGGCGGAGCTCTCGTTCCTGTTCTATTCTGAGAGCGTCAAGGAGTTCTTGTGGGACAACGTGCCTCTGAATCAATCAATGTGAATGCCACCCCCGAAGCTCTCTTCGCTGTGGTCGTTGACTTTGCGGCCTACCCCTCGTGGGTGGCTGATCTCAAGCAGGTGAGCGTACTTTCGCACGATGAGAGCGGGGCCGCCCAGGACGTAGAGTTCCGCGCCGCGGCCTTTGGGCGCTCGTCGACCTACACGTTGCGCTATGACTACAGTGCCGCTCCGGACGCCATCAGTTGGAGCCAGGTCGCTAGCGACCTCACCACCAAGCTTGACGGTCGCTACCGCTTTGAGGCCGATGGCTCAGGCACCAAAGTGACCTACGAACTCGACGTCGACCTCATGGTCCCACTCCCAGGTTTCGTTAAGAATCGGGCCGCCTCGCGCATTATGACGCAGGCCCTACGCGAACTTAAGACTCGGGCCGAGCGCGGCGCCTAATGGCCGCCATTGCCGCCGGCGTGGACGTCGGTGGTACGAAGATCGAAGTCGTTCTGATTGATGCCGCCGGCGTCGTCATTGCTCGAACGCGTCGCGCCACGCCGCACCTCATCACCGAACCGGCCGGAGCGGCCACGGCCTCGGTGATTGCTGAAGCCCTCTTTGAGTTACTCGGTGACGATGTTTCATTGCCGGTGGGACTCGGCCTTCCCGGCATGATGACGCATGCCGGCGTCTTGGCCTACGCCCCGAACTTGCCGAGTGGCAACGGGGCCGACTTCGTCCACTTGATGGAAACACACCGACCGGGCCAACGATTCGTCTGTGCCAATGATGCCGACTGTGCGGCGGTCGCCGAACACGCGGCCGGTAGTGCGGTGGGCTTTGCTGACTTTCTCATGGTTACTCTCGGCACCGGCATTGGCGGCGGCCTGTTTTCCGGGGGCAAGTTGGTCCGTGGCAGTAATGGTTTCGCCGGTGAGATTGGCCACGTCGTTGTCGATCCCCGAGGACCGCGCTGCCCTTGCGGCAATCGAGGCTGCTGGGAGCGTTTTGCGTCCGGGGCCGGTGTCGCACGGCTCGCCCGCGAAGCGGCGATTGCCGGAAG
Source organism: uncultured Acidimicrobiaceae bacterium (assembly GCA_937894805.1). Lineage (GTDB taxonomy): Bacteria > Actinomycetota > Acidimicrobiia > Acidimicrobiales > RAAP-2 > RAAP-2. Next base: position 1,397 of record CALAYR010000098.1, read on the forward strand.
GTTGCCACACTTGGTCGAACAGGTCGGCGATCCCGAACTGATTCGCGGGGAAGACGTGACGCGGGCCGCCGAGGAAGGGCTGCCTGAAGCGTTAGCGGTCGTCGATGAAGTCGGCTGGTGGCTCGCACTCGGCATCGCCAATATGGCCGCCATCTTGGATATTGGTCGAGTCGTCATTGGCGGCGGGTTAACTCAGGCCGCCTCCCTTTTGATTCCCGCCGCTCGACAGCATCTTGACGGCATGGTCGAAGGTGGTGAGGTACGGCCCCCGATTGAGATCGTGGCTGCTCACTTCGGTGAACAGGCCGGCGCCATCGGAGCTGGCTTCCTGGCGGCCCAGAGCTACCCGTCATGAAGGTTGGATTTCTACTCCCGGTCTTTCGTGAAACTCCCGATGACGCCTTCGCTGCGGCGCAGCTCGGCGCCTTAGCGGGTGTCGACGGAGTCTTTGCCTACGACCATCTCTGGCCCATGGGCTCACCGGAGCGTCCAGCACTCTCGCCCTTTCCGGTCTTGGCGGCTGTCACTGTTCGATTTCCTTCGCTCATCGTCGGTCCGCTCGTCGCCCGGGTGGGTCTCACGAGTGACGACCATCTCATCGAGACATTTCGCTCACTTGAACTGGCGGCCCCCGGGCGTGTGGTTGCCGCCATCGGCACGGGGGACAAGTTGTCAGCGGCGGAGAACGAGGCCTACGGAATCCCTATGCAACCCGTTGCTGAACGCCAGGCGATGGTCGAACGGGTCGCTAGCTCGCTATCGGACCAGATGCCCGTGTGGATCGGGGCCGGCGCGCCGGCGACAAACGCCATTGCGCAACGCGTAGGGGCCACCTTGAACTACTGGCAGAAGGTGCCGGAATCACCGTCGGGACCGTGGAATTGGGCCGGCAATCCCCGCGAAGATTTGGAAGTTCAGCTCGACGAACTGGCGTCGGCGGGAAGTACGTGGGCCATCTTCGCTCCAACTGTCGATGTGTCACGACTCGGTAAGTGGCGACTCTCACGCGGAGAGTGACCGTACTGTTGAGAGTTTTTGACTAGCGTTCGTCTATGGAATTTCGCCGCATCAATGGTCTGCCCCCGTACGTCTTTGCCGCCATCAACGGATTGAAGGCGGCCGCCCGGGCCGAAGGTCGTGACGTGGTGGACTTCGGCTTTGGCAACCCCGACCTGCCGAGCCCAGATATCGCCGTGGCCAAGCTGGCCGAAGCGGCCTACAACCCTAAGAATCACCGCTACAGCGCGAGCAAGGGCATTCCGCACCTTCGACTGGCCATGGCAAACCGTTACAAGATGCTTTTTGACGTGGACCTCGATCCCGAGACCGAGGTCGTCACCACGATTGGTGCCAAGGAGGGGTTAACGCACTTGATGTGGGTGCTCTTGGGCCCCGGCGACACGGCCTTGGTGCCAAGCCCGAGCTACCCGATCCACCTCGCCGGTCCCGGCTTTGCCGGTGCCACCGTTATTCCCATTCCGATGCACGACCCCGCGGCCAGCGAAGTGGACCCGGGCGACGCCTTCTTCGACGGACTCCTTGAAGCGTGGGATAAGGCCGCAGTGAAGCCCCGCGTCTTGATCTGTTCTTTCCCGCACAATCCCACCAGTGCTTGCGTGGACTTGGCCTTCATGGAACGGCTCGTTAACTTCGCTCTCGAGCACGAGTTGATCATCTGTCACGACTTCGCCTACGCCGACTTGGGCTTCGACGGCTACCAGCCTCCTTCGATCATGCAGGTGCCTCGGGCTAAGGAGTGTGCCGTCGAGCTCTACACCTTGACCAAGTCCTTCTCGATGGCCGGCTGGCGCGTGGGCTTCATGGTCGGTAACGCGGAGATTGTGGCCGCGCTAACGAAGCTGAAGAGCTACCTCGACTACGGAACGTTCCAGCCCATTCAGATTGCGGCCATCGTGGCGATGAACGAGGCCACGTCGTACCCCGACGAACTGCGCACGATCTACACCTCGCGCCGTGACACGTTGATTGACGGTCTCCAGCGCATTGGCTGGGACGTCGCTCCGCCGAAGGGTTCGATGTTTATCTGGGCCCCGATTCCCGAGCCGTACAAGCACATGGGTTCGCTGGCCTTCTCCACCAAGTTGGTCCAAGAGGCCGATGTGGCGACTTCGCCGGGTGTGGGCTTTGGCGACGGTGGTGACGGCCACGTTCGCTTTGCGCTGATCGAAAACGAACTCCGGACCCACCAGGCCATTCGCCAACTCAAGCGCGCCCTGCCGGAGATTTCGAACTAACTCAGCCGCGTTGTGGTCGGTGGTTTCCAGCGACCGGTCATCACTTGTTCTTGGGGCAAGTAGAGACGCAACGTCATCGCGAAGTTTTGCGGTGGGGAGGGAATCCAGTTTCCTTCGGGTGCACTCTCCGGCGGCGTAGGGCCCACGTAGAGCGTCAGTGATCCATCGTCGTGGAACGTGAGTTCATCGCGGTCGCCCAGTGCTACTCGGTTGATTTCGTTAGGCACGGGAAAACCCTTGTGGTCGTAGACGGTGAGTGACCAGAAGGCATCTACCGGTGGCAGGCCGTCGGCCGCAAAGTGCACCGAGTAGTGGGCGTTGCCGTCGAGTGGTTGACCGGCCGAGTCGGTCATCGCGTTGGGGTAGATCGACTCTTCGGGGGGATTGGCCCCGAGACCGAACATGGCCATCATGCAACGTCGCAGGTAGGAGTTGCCCCACGTGCCCATCGTCTCCAGAATCGTGGACCAGCCATTAACGAAGGGCACCAGCGTGGCGAAACGTCGACCAATCTCCTTGCGAGCGAGTCCGGGAGCGGCTCGGAAGGCCTCCTGTACGTCTTGTGGCTGTGCGGCCAGGTCGAAGGGTTGGCCAACGACGAAGCCGGCCCGGGTCATCCGCGTGACCTGACCCCAGTCGCTGACATGCGGCGGGAACGTGGCGACGAGTTCGGCGGCGAGCGCGAAGAAGGCGTCGGCCTCCATGGTGTCGGTCTGCACCATTGGCGGCATCTTTACTTTCCACTCCGGCTTGATGGAGTCGTCGATGACGAAGTCATCGCTCTGCCACGAAGACAGGGGCCGGAGCCACATCTGGTCCTGGAGTGCGCGCACGGCTTCGTAGTCAGCCGGGCCACGAGTCTCGGTGCGACCAATCGTCCAGACGGTTGAGGTAGGAACATCGATTCGTTGGACTCCGTCCGGCAAGGACCCACGCCACTGTGGTTCGCAGAGCGCAATCGTTAGCGCTGATTCGCCGTGGGTGCGCGTGCCCGGGGAGGCAAAAACATCGGTCCACATGTCGTAGAAGGGGAGCATGAAGAAGCGGCCCGGCATGGCGGGAATATGAAAGAGCCACGGCTCCTTGGCGACGTCGATCCATGCGGAGCTGTAGAGCGTGTCGAAGTTGGGTCGTACGACGGCCTTGAAGTCCAGTTCGGGGTATTCGCGAACGTGATTGATGATTCCCATTGGTTCGCGACCAGGTCTCGTACCGCGCTGAACGTTGGTCGCGTTGCGGCGCGTGATCTCCATCATCACCATGGGGTAGAAGTAGAGATAGGCCTCAGTGGCTACTTGCTGTAGTTCCTCGTTCGTTAGTGACGGGTCGCGACTCACGGCCGACCCGCGCGTGGTACGGCGACAGTGGCGGACTCGATCATGCCATCGGTCTTATCGGCAATCTGAAAACGATCCGAACTCGGTGCAGTGTGGATATAGAGCGTGGTGCCGTCTTCTCCGCCGAGCATGCAGGCAAAGGCCGTCTGGGAGGTGTGGACGGTGTCCGTAATCTCGCCACCCTCCTTCACCCGGAGGCAGGTGTTCACACCGGGCATGGCGTTGGCCAGCCAGATCTGACTTTCGGCGTCGAGGCACATGCCGTCGGTCGCTACGAAGTCCAGCTGGGCCCACACGCGGCGGTTGCTCAAGGTGCCGTCAGCGTTGATGTCAAAGGCCGTCAAGCGAAACGTCATCGTTTCGCCGACAATGAGGGTCTTGCCATCGGGCGTGATGACGGTGCCGTTCGGGAAGGCCATGTCGGGAACCACCTGCAGGACTTCACCGGCGGCGTTAAAGACGACGATGTTGGTCGAAGGTGGTGGATCGCCCAAGAGGCCCTCAACACCCTTTTCGTGGAGCAAGGTATCGAGGTCGAAGCCGAAGTTGCCGACGTAGCCAATCCCAGAAGTACTCATCGTCATGTCATTAGCCCAAAAGCCGCAGTGTTCGGAGAAGTCCAGAATTGTCTCTTCGACGCCACCGCGAAGGGTGCGGATGGTGTGGTCGACCATTGAGACGAAGTAGAGCGTGCCGTCGGCCGTCCAGTCGAGACCGGAGGGCTGGGTTGGAACGGAGTGCTCGAGTCGCTCGTCGCTGCCATCGGCGGCGATAGAGAAGATGCCGTGGCGATAGAAGTCGGAGAACCAGAGCCTTCCGTCGTGCCAGCGTGGAGCTTCGCCGAAGCCCAGGCCAGTCGTAATGGTGGTTGCTTGATAGGTCGTCATGATTCCCCCTTGGCGTTACGGAGAACTTACTAAAGCAAGCAGACTCCTACGCCCGTGTGGTGGCATCCAGCCAAGCGGCGTAACCAACGTCGACGAAGGTCGAGTCTTCAGGTTCGGCCGTGAACGTGGAGCCCCAGAGCGCCGCGAGCGACTCGAGCGAGGGCCAGAGACCTGCTTCGAGTCCGGCCATAAGGGCCGCACCCTGAGCGGTGGCCTCCAGCGATCGAGAACGGCGTACCGTTAGCTGCGAGTTCGTTGCCTGGAGTTGTAACAAGAGGTCCATCGCCGCGGCGCCTCCGTCGGCCCGGAGCTCCTGCAGGGCTACGCCGCCTTCGGCGAAGGCCTCGGTCATAGCCCGAACTTGAAAGGCCAGTGCTTCGACGACGGCTCTCGCAATGTGGGCCTTCGTTGTACTGGTGGAAAGGCCCATTAAGACACCGCGTGCCTCGCTCCGCCAAAACGGCGACCCGAGACCGGTGAAGGC
>CALAYR010000099.1 GCA_937894805.1 uncultured Acidimicrobiaceae bacterium
CATGGTGGGGGCCCAGGCCGTTATCGGTGACATTGTGCCACCTCGTGATCGCGGTAGGTATTCCGGACTCTTCGGCGCCACTTTCGGCGCTTCCACCGTTCTGGGCCCCTTGATCGGTGGACTCATTGTGGACAACATCTCTTGGCGTTGGGTTTTTCTCGTCAATATTCCCTTGGGCATTATCGCGTTCCTCGTAACGGGCGTCGCGCTGCCAAAGACGTTGACTCGTGTCTCGCACGTGATCGACTACGCCGGCGCCTTCTTGTTGACGTTGAGCGCCTCGGCCTTCATCCTCTTCACTTCACTCGGGGGGAATTCGTTCAGCTGGAGCTCGTGGCAGAGTTACGGTCTCGCTGGACTTGGCCTGACCGCGGGGGTGGCCTTTTGGCGTGTCGAAAGACTGGCGGTCGAACCGGTACTCGCACCGCGAATCTTGGGTCACCGTGTGGTCTGGTCGGCCTCGGCCATCGGCTTCGTGGTTGGCTTCTCGATGTATGGCGCCATGACGTTCTTGCCCTTCTTCTTCCAAACGGTGAAGGGAGTGAGTCCCACTATGTCGGGATTGCGTCTCTTGCCTCTGATGGTGGGTCTCTTTACGACCTCAATGGTGGCCGGTCAACTTCTCTCGAAGGGTTGGCGTTACCACCGCTTCCCAATGTTTGGTACGGCCATCATGACCGTGGGCCTCGCACTACTCGGCACTATGACAATGTCCACCTCGAGTCTGATGACCACGTTGTTCATGCTCATCCTGGGGATTGGTCTCGGGATGGTGATGCAGATTCTGGTCGTGGCAGTGCAAAATGCGGTTGAGCTTCGAGACCTCGGAGCCGCGACCGCCGCCGCCAACTTCTTTCGGTCGATGGGTGGATCGTTCGGCACGGCCGCATTCGGCGCGCTTTATACGAATATCCTGCCGCACAAGTTGCACAATAATTTGGCCGCACAACACCTCAGTGGCTCGAGTGTTCCACCGTCTTCACTGTGGACTCCTGATCGCCTCATCCATCTCCCAGGGCCCGTACTGCATGCAGTTTTGTCATCTATCGCCCAGTCGATTCAGACGGTCTTTCGTTATACCTTGCCTTTTGGAGTCTTGGCGTTTCTGCTCAGTTTGACGTTGCCGAATATCAAACTGCGCGGTCAGCTAGGCGACTCTGAAGCTCCATCACGACCAGCGGAGTAACTTCTCGCAACATTTCGAGACAGTCGTCAAAGTCCTCGTCTCGTCCGTAGTAGGGGTCGGCCACGTCCATTGAGCCGTGACCTAGAAGTTCGCGCACCAACAAGACGTCCGCTTCGGGGTGGCGGGCCAAGACGTCAGTGCGATGTTCTCGAGTCATCACCACCACCAGAGCAAATTCGCGCAGGAGCTCGGCGGAGGCGAACGCCCCTGGCGTGGCATTGGTCGGCAGTCCGGCTCGCTGGAGCGCCGCGGCAGCTCGAGGATCCATTTCTTTGCCAACGTGCCAGTTGGCCGTGCCGGCGCTCGTCACTTCGACGCGTTCGGCCAAGCCGGGCGTGGCGGCAATCGCCTCTCGCAGCAGAATCTCACCAATGGGGGAGCGGCAGATATTGCCAGTACAGATGACGGCGACCTTCATGTGGTTACTCCTGGCTCCAGGGAAGGTGCGACCTGCCCGTGACATTGGGTTCTGCTCCCGATACGCTACGAGAGATGAAAGGTAGTTCCGATGCCACTTTCTGAGCATGAACAGCGAGTCCTCCAGCAGCTCGAACAGTCGCTGCGTATAGACGACCCGGCCTTCGACAAGAAGGTCAGCGAAACAACGGTCTATAGCCACGCGGGACGTCGTATCCGTTGGGCACTCCTCGGCTTTCTTGCCGGTATGGCGATTTTGATTACTTGCTTTGCTTCCAGCGTGTTTCTGGGGCTGCTTGGTGTGGCCGTGATGTTCGCTTCTGGCGTGGTTATCGAGCGCAATCTGCGCCTCATGGGTCGCGCGTCGATCTTCGACCTGGGTCTCACTCGACAGGCGCGTGCTGCCACCGAAGGTGCCCAGACCGGCACGCCACCGTGGATGCGTTGGACTCGCCGTACTCAATCCGGCGAGTGAATCCAATCGACTGCATTGCCATTGACGTTGGTGGCACCAAAGTCGAGATTGCTCGAGTCAGTTCAAGCGGTGAAATAACCAATCGGATTCGTATCGAAACGACTGAAGTTCGGGGCCACCTGTTTGAGCAAATTGTTTCATCCCTCGACCAACTCGGCCTGGCCCCCGGCACACCGATTGGCGTGGGCTGTGGCGGACCTATGGCGCGAGGCGGCACGACGGTCTCGCCGCTCAACATCCCCGAGTGGCGCAGCTTCCCTCTCCTTCAGGCGTTGATCGACGCCACGGGTGCAAACGTGTCTATTGACAATGACGCCAAGGCGCTCGCGCTCGCCGAAGGCCGTTTCGGCGGGGCCCGCGGGAGCGACAACTACGTGAGCATGGTGGTCTCCACGGGCATCGGGGGCGGCATTGTCCTGGACGGTCGACTGCTCGATGGCGCGCTCGGCAACGCCGGACACATCGGACACCTAGTCGTTGAGCCCCAGGGGCGGCTCTGTGCCTGTGGGGTGCGTGGATGCTTGGAAGCTGAGGCCTCGGGAACGGCCTTACGGGCGATGCTTGGAGGCGATCCGAAGGCCGCCAACGAGGAGATTCGACGACGCACTGGTGTGATGGTCGGTCGAGCGGTGGCCTCAGTGGCGTCACTCCTCGACGTCACTCAGTTCTTTGTCGCCGGCTCCGTGGCCCTTGGATATGGAACTCCGTTCTTTGCAGCGGCGAATGAAACCGCGACCTCACTCGTCGGGCTGAGTTTTGCTCGGGCTGTTTCGATAGAGCCATCGACACTTGGTTCCGACGGTCCAATACTCGGTGCTGCCTGTGTCTCGTGGCGTAGCGTAGGGGTATGAGTCGACGCATACCGAAGGGACTGGCCCAGCATCTGGTTCGCCATCCACTCGATGTCGTCCCCCTGGTGCGGAGTGCCTGGGCACTGCGCCGCACGAAGTGGTGGGCGCACGCCCCATTTCTTCCGCTGCCCGGTCCGAAGTACTGGGAATTCCGCATGACTACGGCCTACGGTGATCCCCACGCTGTACCTTCGGCCCACGAAGCCGTTGAAGCGGCCCGCTGGACCGTTCGATCTCGGACGGAGAGGTAGAGCAGTCGCATGGGGCGGGTTCTCCTCCTTAATGCGACGTACGAACCACTCCAGTTACTGTCGTCTCGTCGCGCAGTGCTTCTCTTGGTTGATGGCCGCGCCGAAGCCGTATCAACGCCGTCTGACCCGGAGGTCTGTCGTTCCGCTTCATTGACCGTGGAGATTCCCTCTGTCATGAGGCTGCAGTACGTCGTGAAGTTGCCCAGTCGCGTAAGGGTGCCCCCGCTGACGCGACGTTCAGTGCTGCAACGTGACAACCACTCGTGCGCCTACTGCAGCGCCGAGGCCGATACTGTCGACCACGTCCGCCCGCGTAGTCGTGGCGGTAAGAACGAATGGTCCAACGTTGTGGCGGCCTGTCGGCTCTGTAACTTCAAAAAGGGCGATCGCCTCCTCGAGGAACTTGGGTGGCGCCTTCGATTCGACCCGCGTGCTCCTGATGGGTACGGCTGGCGATGGCGTAACCTCGGAGATTCGGACCCCGCGTGGACCGAATATCTCCCAAAGGCGTCATGAAGTCACGATACGAAGATCTCTACGACTACGAAGCTCTTCGTAAGTTTGAGGAAGCCACCGCCTTTATTGTCCGGATTGACGAACCTTTCGTCGTTCTCGGTGGCTCACAGCCCGATGATGTCTTACGTCCCGACATCGACGACTTTCATCCCGTGCGGCGCCGGCGCGGTGGCGGGGGAGTTGTCCTGCTACAGCCAGATGATCTCTGGATTGACTGGTGGATCCCTTCCACTGATTCTCGCGTCAGCGACGATGTCCGGCGCAACGCACTCCTGCCGGGAGAGTGGTGGTATCGCGCCATGGCAAACTTCCTCCCCAAGGCACCCGCCGTGGTTGGTGATGGTGTCTCGGGACCTAAAGAGTTGCGTACGGCCTGCTTCGCGACTTCGGGGCCCGGGGAGCTCTTCTACGAAGGGCGCAAACTGGTCGGTGTGACGCAGTGGCACGTTCGCGAAGGCATTTTTCTTTCAACGCTCCTACCAGCCCGTTCGATCTCGGCGCTTGCCAACCTCCTGGCTGAATGCCCGGAAGGCATGACCGAGGCGCTCGAGGCCATTTTGACCCTAGATTCACTGAATTTGATGCCCGAAGCTGAGGCCATAGTGGATCGCGTGCTTATCGCTTCGGCCGTCCAGCACCGCCGTAACCTCATGCTTTTGGCCTAAGTCCAGCCTTAATTCCCATCTGTTGTGCCCGTATCCGGGCATTTTCTTGCCTTTTGTGCGCGATTTTCTGCCAATTTCGATTTGCGCACCCCGAAAATGTCGCCTACCATGACTCAAATGGCACGAAGTGGAGCGAAAAACACACTAAGTGGCATGAAGTGGAGTATCTTTGTACTCCAAGAGGGGAGGTGAGCCGTGACGCTGTTTGTAGGGAACTACCGACATTCAATTGATGAAAAGGGCCGGCTCGTCCTTCCGTCACGTTTCCGCACTCCCTTTGAAGGCGCCGGCTACATCGCGCCCTACGAAATGAATGTCGTGGGCATCTGGACTGTCGAGAACTTCGAGCGTGATTATGAGAAGCGCTTTGCCCGGCTTCACGAGAGCGTGGAGTACGACGAACGATTCCGTAATACGAACTTCCACACCTACCAAATCGAGATCGACAAGCAGGGTCGCTTTCTGCTGAACCCGCAACTTCGCGAGATGTTCGGCCTCGACGGAGAAGTCGTTTTTGCCGGTAACGGCGATCACATTGAAGTCTGGACACCGGAAGCGTACGCATCAAGTATCGAAGCCAACGTTTCAATTTTCGCCAAAACCATCGCATGAACCGAGGGGATGTACTGACCAAAAACTTCACGTACGTGGGCCGCGCTGGGATCTTGCGCCGCTCGCCGACTAGCACTGAACGAGCAACCTCCTCCGCCCGCTCGTTGGTGTTTCACTCCAATACCCGTTGGAGCGAGTCAGTCGGCGAGCAGCGAATGACCCGAGCTTTTACTCACGTTCCCGTCCTCGAAGCTGAGGTGCTTGCCGCGTTTCGCTCAGTCGCGCCCGGCGTGATTATCGATGCCACCTTGGGCGGAGCAGGGCACGCCAGCGCCCTTCTCGGCATGCGCGATGATGTCGCCGTTCTGGGTATTGATCGTGACCCCATCGCTCGCCAGGCCGCAACGGAACGACTCGCACCCTTTGGGGACCGGGCCCGCGTGGTCGCTGGAACATTCTCTAATCTCATGGCCTTCGTTGAGAACGAGAGCAAGTGGATTGCCGGCAGGGAAATCGTTGGCGTCTTTGCTGATTTGGGTGTCTCGTCACCCCAGCTTGATGATCAAGAGCGTGGATTCTCATTTCGTGCCGATGCGCCGCTCGATATGCGGATGGACGGCTCAAGTGGTATTACCGCCGCTGAATACATCGCCACCGTAGAACTTGATGAACTCCGCACGCTTCTGCGCGAGCACGGCGAAGACAAGTTCGCTCACGCCATTGCTAAGTCAATCCTGGCGCGTCAGCCTCAGACCACCAGCGAGCTCGTGACTGCCGTTGAAGTCGTCGTACCGATGGCTGCGCGACGCCGTGGCAATGTGGCGACACGTGCCTTTCAGGCACTACGTGTTGCAATCAATGAAGAAGTTCGCGAACTTGATGAGGTGCTCAGCGGTGCCATCCAGGTTCTCGCGGTTGGGGGAGTCCTCGCGGTCATCTCCTACCACTCGGGTGAAGATCGGGTGACAAAAGAATTTCTGAAGCATCAGGCCACCGGCGGTTGCACCTGTCCGGTGATTTTGGGCTGCGTTTGTGGTGCCGTGTCAACAATGACCGTCCGCAAGGGTGGCGCCATAGTGGCCAGCGAGGACGAGCTCGCGCGTAACCCCCGTGCTCGTTCAGCACGGATGCGTATTGGCGTGAAGGTGGCTTCGTGAGCGTCATTTCACCCCCACGGCGTGTCGCGCTTGAGCCAAAGCGGTCAACCCGTGCATCCGGAAAGCGGGCCACTACGGCACGCGTGGCTCGTCGCGCTGCCAAACGCCGTTCTTCCGTCACGATTCCGATTCTGCTTTTAGGGCTAGCCGTCTTGACGATTGGCGCTTTGATTTTGGCCAACGCTCGCCAGATGCAGATCGGAGCAATGCAACGGCAACTTCTAGATGCTCAATCCAGCTACGCCACTTCCGTTGATTCATTCACCCGAGCAGCGGCTCCCGAGCGCATCGCTACGGCTGCAGGTCACATGCACCTCGTGGTGCCTCAGACCGTCATTCAGATTCACCAGGCGCCCCTCAATGTGCGCTTGGCACCTCCTCGTTTCATTGGGGGAGCCGCGGTGACCTCTCGTGTTGTGACTTCTTCACGCATCTCCATAGCAACACCCGCACCAAAGCGGAGGTAGTGGCAGATGAGCGAGATGAGCCCCTGGGTACACAACCGGGTACGCCCTAGGACGACGCGCCGGATCGGCGTGGTGTGGGGCATTGTCTCCATACTTACGTTGGTGATGCTGATCCCGGTGGGAAATCTGCAGATTGTCGAGCACGGGAAGTGGAAGAGCATCTCTAACGGACAGGTGCACCACACCATCACGGTGCCGGCATTACGTGGTGGCATGTACGACCGCTACGGAGCAGTTCTCGCTGTCTCGCGTCCCACGTATCGAGTTATTGCGAACAACTTTCAGATCGAACATCCTCGCGCCACGGCCGAACAGATCAGTAAATGGGTCGACATCCCAGTGCCGCGTTTGACAAAAATGTTGAAGCGTCGCTCCGGGTACGTCGTGCTAACAAACTCAATGAGCGTCAACGATGGTCGCGATCTACAGCGTCTCAGTCTTCCGGGGTTGGTCATAGAGCAGTCCACCGATCGTTCATCGCCAAACGGTATGTTGGCCCGTTCGCTACTCGGGTATATCAATGCATCGGGGAGCGGTTCTGCCGGCCTGGAGACCCAGTACGAGTCGCTGTTGGCGGGTCAAGCCGGTGAAGCTGAAGGGCTTACGAATCAGTCCGGTTTGGCACTACCCGGTTCGTCAACTCGCGTAATCAAAAAAGCTAAGGCCGGCATGAGTCTCGAGCTCACCATTGACTCCGCATTGCAATTTGTTACCGAGCAGACTCTGGCGAAGCAGCTCCGCCTCACCGGTGGCTACTCCGGAGTCGCCATTGTTATGGACGTGCGCACGGGTGAAATTCTCGCCGATGCCTCTCTGGTGAATCGCGCCGTGGCGCCGGGCCCATTAACGCCCGTCACCGACTGGGGGTCAAATATTGGTGTTCCCAATATCCGGCAAACCATCATGAATCTTGGCATTACTCAGGTCTACCTACCGGGTTCGGTTTTCAAAGTAGTTCCGTTCTCAGCGGCACTCCAGTCGGGTGACGTGACGCCCACCACTCGATTTAGAGTCCCGTATTCGACGCGAGTGGGCACGCGCCTCTTTCACGATGCCGAACGCCACGGCGTCTTAAATCTCAGCACTACCGAAGTGCTCAGCCAGTCGTCCAACATAGGAACGTACCTCATTGCTCGACAAGTCGGCAAGGACGGCCTCCTCTCGCAAGTTAGCCAAATGGGTTTTGGCCACATGACGACTCTCGGTTATCCGGGAGAGTCCAGTGGACTACTGAAGACCACTCAGACGTGGTCGGCCTCCGACATGGTGGCTCTCCCAATCGGCCAGGTCAATGCAGTAACGCCACTGCAGGTGCTCGATGCCTATAACGCCATTGCCAATAAGGGCGTTTTCGTGCAGCCCAAGTTGGTTAGGGCGTTTATCAATCCAGATGGCACCATGCGTGCAACACCCAGTTCCAAGAAGCATCGCGTCCTCTCGACTGAGGTCGCCGCTCAGCTCAACACCATGCTGCAAAAGGTTGTTTCGGTAGGCACCGGAACAGCGGCCTTTGTGCCCGGCTATCTGGTCGCCGGCAAGACGGGTACCTCACAAATTGCGAGTCGCAACACGGCGAGTTTCATCGCTGGTGCGTATAACGCTTCGTTCGTTGGATTCGCTCCCGCGGATCATCCCATTCTCTCGACCATCGTTGTCATTCAGCGACCACGAACCTCCATCTTCGGTGGCGTCATCGCCGCCCCCGTCTTCCAGCGGATCATGGCGTACGCCCTACACCACTACAACATTCCATTGACCGCGAAGAGTGGACAGAAAGTTACGCCAGGGTCCACTTCATTCCATTCGGATGTCACCTGATGCGACTGGCAGACCTCTTCCCCTCCTTTGCACTCGGTGCCAATGTGGCCGACGTCTTGGTCTCCAGCATCGAAATCGACTCGCGTCGCTGTGCTTCAGGTGTGGTGTTCTTCGCGCTTCCAGGAACACAAGACGACGGATCACGGTACGTAGAAGACGCGCTTGCCCGAGGGGCTGACTTCGTTGTCGGAGTGGAGGGGCAGGTTCCCACGAGCGAGAAGGTGATCGCAGTGCCGGTTGATGCCATCTGGGATGCACTCGCCGAAGCGAGCTACCGCATGGTGGGCGATCCGCAGCGTGAGTTACAGCTGATAGGAGTGACCGGTACGAATGGGAAAACCAGTGTCGTAACCTTTGTTACATCGTTGCTTCGCCACCTCGAACGTGACGCTGCCTCCATTGGCACTTTGACGAACGTCCGAACCACGCCAGCTGCCCCCGAGCTTGCAAGAACGCTGCGGGCCTATCTTTCAGAGTGGGCTCCCGTTCCGGTACGACCAGTGGTTTCACTTGAAGTTTCCAGTCACGCTCTGGTGCAACACCGGATCGATGCTCTCCGCTTCGACGTAGGCATATTTACGAATCTGTCACGTGATCACCTCGACTACCACGAGACCATGGAGAACTATCTCGAGGCGAAGGCCCTGCTATTCCGGGAAGGCCGCACGCGCCACGCGATCATTTGGGATCAAGGGGAGTGGTCGACGAAGCTACTTGCGCTGACCGACTGTCCCGTCACCATTGTCAACGAAAGCACCATCCAAGGTCTTCAGTCTCGCGTTGGTCAGCTTCGATTCAGTTGGCGCGACCACGAGGTGGTAGCTCGATTGACTGGGTCCTATAACGCCATCAATCTCATCCTCGCGATGGAGGCGTGCGTGCAGTTGGGCGAAGAGCCCATTCGTGTTGCCGCGGCGGCAGGCCACGTTGAGCCTGTGCCTGGCCGCTGTGAAGTGATTGTGACGCCTGACGACAGAGACCTACCAGTGGTCGTAGTCGACTACGCCCATACTCCCGACGGCCTAGCAACGACGTTGGCAAATCTTCGAGAGATCCATGACGGTCGCATCATTACGGTGTTTGGCTGTGGTGGTGACCGTGATGCCGGCAAGCGACCATTGATGGGAGCAATCGCCGGCCAGCTGTCTGATGTGATTTTTGTAACCAGCGATAATCCACGCACTGAAGACCCAGCGGAAATAGCTCGCCAGGTTCACGCAGGGGTTGAATCGGCGATTGATTCATACGTCGTGCTTGATCGCCGTGAAGCGATTCGCGATGCACTGGCCCTGGCCGCAGTCGGCGATCTCGTACTCATTGCCGGTAAAGGTCACGAAAAAACACAACAAATCGGCACCACTGTGCTCGACTTTGATGATGTGCAAGTAGCGAAAGATCTACTGAAGGAGAAAATGTGCTGAGTTTGATGGAAGCCGGAGGAGTGAGTTTCTTACTCGCACTGTTCACAACGCCCCTCTTGATCCGCTACCTCCGGGCTCATAAGTTCGGTCAGCGAATTCGCGAAGATGGCCCTCAGACCCACTTGGTAAAAGAGGGCACTCCCACAATGGGCGGCATTGTCATTGTTGGGGCCGCCATGATCGGATACCTGGTCGGCCACATCGGCACCTCCGTCTCCTTCAGTCGCGCCGGAATCCTGGCGGCCAGCGTCACGCTGGCCTCAAGTCTGGTGGGTTTTGCTGATGACATCATTTCGATCCGCAATGCGCGAAACCTTGGCTTAAACAAGCGAGCCAAGTTCATTGCCCAGCTCGCTATTGCCGTCACCTTCGCGGTGTTGGCAGTGGAGTGGGTAAAGACTTCGACCACGCTCTCTTTTACGCGTTTTGACTTCCCGGGCTGGGAGCTAGGCGCCATCGGTTGGGGCATCCTGGCCGTCTTCATGTTGGTGGCCTCCTCGAATGCAGTGAATCTCACGGACGGCCTCGATGGACTCGCAGCCGGGTCATCAACCTTTTGCTTTGGCGTGCTGGCCATCATTGGCTACTGGCAGTTCCGCCATAGTTTCACGCAAAACCTTTACCACCTCCCATCGGCACTCGACTTAGCCCTCGTGGCCGTCGCGCTAGTTGGTGGCTGTCTTGGCTTCTTATGGTGGAACGCCGCACCAGCCAAAATCATCATGGGTGACACCGGCTCGCTCGCCATTGGTACGGGATTGGCCGCACTGTGCGCTCTGATGAATCTTGACATTCTGCTGATTGTCATCGGGGGTCTCTTCGTAGTGGAGACGGCCTCAGTGATTCTCCAGGTCTTTTCCTTTCGCGTGCTTGGTCGTCGAATTTTCAAGATGGCGCCGATTCATCACCACTTCGAATTAAAGGGTTGGCCGGAAACGACTGTCATAATTCGTTTCTGGATTCTTTCGGGGCTACTCGCTGCATTGGGTCTCGGTATCTTCTACGGTGACTTTGTCAAGATCGCCAAGGTCGTCTAATGGCGCGCGGTGACTCATTTATTGGTGAACGTTCATTGCCCCGCTGGATCCGTGGGCTGGCACTCATTCTGGTCATCGTCGGAACTGTTTTCGTTGTAATCATCTCGGGTCCCGTGCAACGGCTAGAGGGTTCCGCCCTCATGACCTTCATTGTCAAGGATTTGGCCTTCGTTTTTCTCGCTCTAGTTGCCATGTATGTCGGCCGGCGCGTTACTCGCACCTTCTTGATTCGCATCCTTCCGTGGATTGGCACCGTTGGGTTCATTCTGACCGCTGCCGTTTTGGTGCCAGGGATTGGCACACAGATCAATGGCGGGCGACGCTGGCTCGTCGTGGGGCTCTTTCAATTTCAACCATCAGAGTTAATGAAGCTGATTGTCTGCGTCGGGCTTCCGCTCGTTCTGGTCGAACGGCGCCATTATCTCTTCGGGCGGATTCACCCAGTGCTGGCGTGGGCGATCGCGCTTGGCGGGGCCGGCATGGTGTTGCTCGAGCCAGATATGGGTACGGGCGCGGTGATTGTCTTCATCTCACTTGCCATCGTTTGGGTCTGGGGAATCAACACGTACTTCCTGAAGTGGTTTGCCGCACTCGGCATCACGGGAGTCTTGGCTTCTTTCGCCGTTTTCCCATACCAGCTTCAACGGTTGATTGACGTTTACATTCCGCGACTATGCGACCCGCAAAACAACTGTTATCAGCTCAATCAGTCCAAGATTGGATTGGGCTCCGGCGGGATTATTGGACCGGGTCCTGTTCACATTCGATCCGCCTGGGGCTTTCTCCCCAACGCCAACACAGACTTCATTTTCTCGGTGATTGGTGAGGCCTTCGGTTATGTCGGCTCAGTGGGAATCATTTTGATCTACTTGGCATTCCTCTATTGCGGCATGCAGGCTTCGCTGAACTCACGCGATGAGGCGGCAAAGTATGTCGCCATCGGCATCACCACCTGGTTTGGCGTCGAAGCGGCCATCAATATCGCCTCGTGCATTGGCCTCTTCGCCGTAACGGGCATTCCACTGCCGCTGGTGTCGTACGGCGGAACGGCCCTTGTTGTAAACATGATGGCCGTTGGTATGTTGATCAACATCGCCGAGAATCGTGGCTTCTCGCAGTTGCCGATGCGAGAGACCATTTCGCTGCTCAGGCGGACGTAGGGATGAGTATGAAATTTGTCATTACCGGCGGTGGTACGGGTGGGCACATCTTTCCTATGACGGCGATCGCCGACGCTCTGGGCACCAGCGGTGTGAGGGCTGATG